>JAJYSQ010000243.1 GCA_021793495.1 Actinomycetes bacterium | reverse complement strand
GCGGGTCCACCACGACCGCCCTCCTGGTCGTCTCGTCGGCGATCAGGTACGAGGCCTGGGACAGGCAGTCGAGGTAGTACTGGGCGAAGAACACGGGTGATCCCCTTCTGTCGTCAGTCATCGGATCCGGCGTCAGTCATCGGGCGCCCCGGCGGTGCGGATGCCTCCGCGACGAGGACACTCCGCTCACCCCTGCCGTGGACCCCGTACCACCGGACGGCCCCGTCCCCGCCAGGCGCTGGTGCCGCCGGCGACCGAGACGGCCTGGTGCCCCCGGTCGGCGAGCATCACCGCGGCGGTCATGCTGCGGTTGCCGGATTCACAGATCAGGTAGACCGGCTGGGCGCGGGGCAGCTCGTGAGCCCGGTGCGCCAGCTCGGCCAGCGGTAGGCAGGTCGCACCCGGTACGTGCCCGTCGACGTACTCGTGACGCTCGCGGACGTCGACGACCATCGCGCCCTGCACGGCCACCGCGGCGAAGTGGTCGATGTGGATCTCCTTGACCATGGGGTACCTCCGGGTCGGTACGGGATGGGAACTCGACGAGTATACCCATGGGGGTATCGATCACCGGGTACGAGGGTCCGCCCTCAGTCGTCGACCCGGCGCAGCTCGGCGTGCAGGTGGTGGGTGAGCGGCACGTCGGCATGGGCCATCCACAGGTCGTACCGCAGCCAGCCGCCCGACCACTCGATCTCCCGGCGGACCTCGGCGACCTCCTTGGCGGTGGTCGACCGAGCCAGCGAGGTCATCGTCAGGCGCAGCCACCCGGCGGCGTCCAGCGGGCCCTCGTGGATCTCGACGTACCCGGTGGGCTGGACGACCAGCAGCTCGGCCCGCCCCCCCTCACCGGGGCGCAGGTACCCGGACTCGACGTGCAGCCCAGCGCCGGTACCCGGATCTCGGGTGCGCTGCGTGTAGACCAGGAACGGCTTGCCCAGGTGCTCGAAGGTCAGCGTCTCCTGGTAGGTGAACGCGGAGATCGTGGGGTAGTGACCCTCTCCTCGTCCCTCCCACCGCCCGGCCAGCTGCGCCAGGGTCCCCAGCTGGTCCTCGATCGTGCCCATGCTTGCCCCTGTGGTCGTGGGAGGTGCGTCTGGTCACCGGGTCGTGGGAGGTGCGTCTGGTCACCGAGGGTCCGAGGAGTGCCCGGGGAAGATCTTCGCGCCGGGCCGGACCACCCCGACCGCGTTGTTCACCGCGGTCGCCGCCTCACCGAACCCGACGGAGATCAGCCGCACCTTGCCCGGGTACTCGACGATGTCCCCGGCGGCGAAGACCCGCGCCAGGTTGGTCCGCATGGTCGGGTCGACCACGACGTGACGCTGGCGAAGCTCGATGCCCCACCCGGCCACGGCTCCGAGGTCGGCGGTGAACCCGAGCGCGGCGACCACCGCCTGCACCGGGAGCCGCTGGCGGTCGCCGGTGGCGGCGTGCGCCACCTCGACCTGCTCGACCCGCGGGTCACCGGTCAACCCGACCACCTCGTACGGCACCAGCACCCGGACCGAGGACTCACCGAGCTTCGCCACGCTGGCCTCGTGGGCGCGGAACTGTGCCCGTCGGTGGACCAGCGTGACCGAAGCCGCCAACGACTCCAGGCTCAACGCCCAGTCCACGGCGCTGTCTCCGCCACCGACCACCAGCACGTCCAGCCCGGCCATCTCCTGCAGGTGCGGGACGAAGTAGACCACCCCGGGAACTGGGGAGCCCGCGACCGCCGGCAACGGGCGTGGGGTGAACGTGCCGATCCCGCCGGTCACCAGGACCGCCTTGGCACGCACCACGACGCCCCGGTGCGTGCGCACCTCGACCTCCTGCTCGCCGTCCACCAGCTGCTCGGCACGGTGGCCGAGCAGGTAGCGCGGCTGGTAGGCCGAGGCCTGGGCCACCAGGGCGTCGACGAGGTCCTGGCCCTTGATGCTCGGGAACCCGGCGACATCGTAGATCAGCTTCTCCGGGTACAGCGCGGTCACCTGACCGCCAGGCTCGGGCAGGGAGTCCAGAACCGTCACCGACATGCCACGAAACCCCGCGTAGTACGCGGCGTACAGCCCCGCCGGACCGGCACCGACGACCAACAGATCGGTGACCACCTGCTGGCCCCCCGACGGGTCCGGCTCGACCACGGGGTCCGGCTCGACCACGGGGACAGGCTCGACCACGGGGACAGGCTCGACCGGTGGGCTCACCCGACCTACTCTGTCCCCACCGTCGGCACCTGGCTAGACCCGGACGCAGGGTGGGCAGTCCGCGCCCGCCCTGGCGGCGCGGTGGATCGGACCTGCTCACGGGCGGTCCGGGTGGTGCTGCTCCCGAGGCTCGTGGGTGGCCAGCAGCTCGGCGATCACGCGGGCGGCGGCCGCCACGTCCACCGGCGTGCCGCCCGCCGCACCGGCAGCCAGCCCGAGCAGGAACGTCGTCAGCGGAGCCGCCGGGCGCGCCACCCGGTGGGCCGCCTCCTTCGACAGGTCCAGCAACAGGTCGCGGTCGACCCGGGTAGACAGCCCGAGCGCACGACTGACCTCCTCGACCCAGGAGTCCAGCCGGTTGTCCGGCGCATCGCCCGGCACAGCGGCGGTCACCGGGCGGCGACCGGCAGGGCCAGCGTGACCCCAACCTGCTCGGCGCGCTCGAACAGGTCGTCGACGTGGACCACCCGGCGGCCGGCCCGTTCCAGGATGCTGGCCGCCAGGCCGGCGCGAAAACCGCTGCGGCAGTGCACCCAGACGTCCCCGGGCGGGATCTCGTCGATCCGGCGCAGCAGGTCGAACACCGGGATGTTGATCGCCCCGTGCACGTGCCCGGCGGCGTGCTCGTCCTCGCGACGGACGTCCAGCACGACCGGCGGATGGTCCCCGCAGTCGACGAGGGTGTCGCACAGGTGCTCCCACTGGGCCCGGTCGTACGTGGTCACCGTCCCGGCCGCGGCCACCGCGTCGATCCCTCGATCGGTGGCACCGGCCAGCTGGTCGATACCGATCCGGGCCAGTGCTCGGCGGGCCTGGGCCACCTCGAGCGCAGAGTCGGCAACCAGGGTGATCGGCTCGCCGTACGGCAGCACCCACCCGACGTACGTGGCGAACTCGTCGCCGAGCTCGATCGAGATCGTCCCCCGCAGGTGCTTGGCCGCGTAGGCGGTGCGCGCACGGACGTCCACCACCCACTCCCCCGCGGCCAACCGGGACCGCAAGACCTCGGCGTCCACCGGCTCGATCGGGCGGTCCAGGTCGACCGGGCCGGCACCGGCGAGGTTGGCCGGCCCCATGTGCGCGTAGTACCGGGGGTACGCGGCGAGCCCGGCGATCAGCTCGGTGACGAACGCCTCCTCGTCGTCGGTGGTGAACGCCGGGTTGCCCCGACGCTGCACGCCGATCGTGCTGCTCGGCACGATCTCGGTGGCCCCCGAGGAGCAGAAGCTGCCGAACCCGTGGGTCGGGAAGACCACCGCGTCGTCGGGGAGGACCTCGGCCATCTTCCGCGCCGAGTGGTACTGGTGGTGGGTGAGCTCCTCGGTGAGCTCGGGGGCAACCAGGTCGGTACGGCCCACGCTGCCGTAGAGCAGGTTGCCGCCGCTGAACAACAGCGGGACCTCACCGGGCGCGGTGACCACGTAGGACAGGTGGTTGGGGGTGTGCCCGGGGGTGGCGACCACCGCGACGGTCATCGTGCCGGCCTCCAGCCGGTCCCCGTCACGGACCCCGGTACGGTCGAAGGCCACCGGGTCCCCGACATGGGTGACGTAGGTGGCACCCAGCTGACGGGCCAGCTGAAGACCACCGGAGACGTAGTCGTTGTGCATGTGGGTCTCGGCCACCAGGGCCACGAGCACCCCTGCCTGGTCGATGGCGGACGTCATGCGGTCGATGTCGCGCTGCGGATCGATGACCACGCCCGTAGAGCCGTCGTGGATCAGGTAGCTGCGGTCCCCCAGGTCGGGGGTCTCGATGGTGACGACCTGCATGGTGGCCTCCGGGAGAGGTGCGGTCGGGGTGGGCGGGCCGGGAGCTGGTAGCCGGGGAGTTCACGAGGGAGAAACATCGGCGCCTGTCCGTACATCAGGTCCCGTCGGGGCTGCTGGCAAGAGGTCTGTCAAGGGCAATTGGTCCGGACAAGTGCTTGCCACCCGCCGGCGGCGCCCGTACGGTCCGGGGTAACCTTGCGTTCATCGTCGGCGCCGGTGGCGACCCGGCCCCAACCTCTCGGGAGCCTTCATGCGCTA
>JAJYSQ010000242.1 GCA_021793495.1 Actinomycetes bacterium | reverse complement strand
GAGGACATCGTCGCCTCGATGTCGTGGAGTCGCTGGGCGAAGTCGTCGGCGGGCACGTCGAGAGAGGGTACGCGGTCGGTCAGGGGCCGGGGGTGGCGACGAGCTGCCGGTACGGGCTCCGGGCACGCGCCTCGACCACGATCCGCACCCCGTCGGCCAGGTCGCCACCCATCCACCGCACCACCGGCAACGGCACCCGGGTGGCGAGCCGGACGGTCACCACGTCGGCATCGGTGCGCACCTCGACGATCGCGAACCCCGGGAAGCGGGCGACCAGGTCCTGGGCGGCGGCGAGCTGGTCGACCGTGCGGATCACCTGCTCGGGGTCCAGCGGCATCTGCTCGCCGCCGCCCCCGCTGACCAGCAGGCGTCGCTCGTCCAGCTGGCCAGCGGCGGCCAGTGCGGCGGAGTCGGCGACCCCGGTCAGGGCACGCTGCCAGCCGGCCAGGGCCCCGGCCGCGGTGATCACCGTGAGCAGCGCCGCCCCCACCACGGTGTAGATCAGCATGAGGAGCATCAGCTGACCGCCGTCGCCCGCACACCGATGGGCGAGGTCCCCCGTCGAGCACCGACGGGAGGGGATCATCCGGTGCCCCGGTACCGGTCCACCAGCTCGGCGTGCCGGGCGTGCACCGCCACCCCGGCCAGCGGGTGCGACGGGTCGTCTCCGGATGCCAGGGGCAGGGCGACCACCAGGTCGATCCGGACCCAGAGGGTCTGCCCGGGGGTCAGGCACGGCTGCTGGGTGCAGGCGATGGACAGCTGTCCAGGATCCAGGATCAGCCCGTGGTCGCGCATCGCCACGTCCGCCGCAGCCACGGCACGTTCCCGGCCACTGGAGTCGTCCGGGGCGGTGGTGTAGGCGCGCGCCGCTTCGCGGGCGGCCTGGGCAGCGGCGTACCCGGCATCCTGGACTCGCAGCACCGCGAGGACCGCGTACACCAGTGGGAGCAGCAGGACCATCGCCAGGATGAGGAACTCGACGATCGCGTTGCCGTCGTCGGCCCGAGCCGAGTCGCGCCGGAGCCGCGCCCTCGTCGCGACCCGAGCCCTCGTCGCGACCAGCGGCAGCCCGGGGCTGCAGCCCGGCACGCCGATCACCCTTCGTCCAGGGCGTGGCCCCGAACGGTGAGCGAACCGGTCGGTCCGAGCAGCCCGATGATCGGAAGCGCGGCACGGACCTGGACGTAGACGGTGCGAGCCCCGGCCACGTCCTGGAACCCGGCGGTGACGTCCTGTGCGTACGAGCCGGACAGCGACGTCGCAACCAGCCGCCGGGTCAGCTCGATGCCCTCCTCCGGCCCACGGTCCGCTCGGGCAGCCAGGCGAGCGCCCTCGGCGGCGCTGGCGATGAGCATGCTGCGCACGTGCACCGCCAGAGCGAGCTGGATGACCCCGAGGAAGAGCACGGTCAGCAGGACCGAGACGAGGGCGAACTCCACCGGCGCCGAGCCGCGATCATCGCCACCCAGGGGCCTCACGGCCCGGACGGACCCTTCACGCTTGCCAAGGCATCGGTGAAGATGCGTTGGAGCGCCGTGTCGGCGACCAGCCACAACGCGGTCACCAGCCCGGCGGTCATGATCGTGATCAGCACCCACCCGGGGACGTCGCCACGGTCCTCACGCACCGCAGCCAGCCATGCTCTCTGTCGGGCTCCCAACCGGTCAGCAGCCCCGCGGCTGCGGGCGATCCACTCAAAGGTCCGGTGCATCACTGCCTCCTGGTCGTCATCGTTTCCTCCTGGTGATCACCACCGCCGTGCGGTGGTCAGTGCTGCCGTGCGGTCACGGATGGACGCGGCAGTTCCTGCTGCCGGGTCTCATGGCGTCGTGAAGCTGAAGCCGATGAATCCGGGGAACAGGGCGAAGACGACGGTCACCGGGAGGATCAGGAAGACCACGGGAACCATCATGGCGATCTCCTTGCGCCCACCGGACTCCAACAAGGCGCGACGCCCAGACTCGCGAACGTCCCCAGCTTGGGCACGGAGCACCTCGGCCAGCGGCGTGCCCCGTTCGACCGCGACGACGATGCCGTCGACGAACCGGGACAACGGGGCGAGCCCGGTGCGATCGGCGATTCCCTGCAACGCCACGACCAAGGAGATCCCCGTGCGAGCCTCGGCCAGGGCCCGACCCAGCTCGGACGACAGCTCGCCTCGGGTGGCCCGGGCGACCCTTTCCAACGCCCCGGCCGGCCCTTCACCGGCAGTGACCGCCAGCGCCAACAGCTCGGCGACGGTCGGGAACTCCGCCAGCATGCGCTGCTCCCGAGCCACGACCTGGTACCCGAGCCACCGGTCGCGCAGCAGCACACCTGTGACCCCAGCCATCAGGCACATCAGTGCCAGCGCCACCGGGTTGGCCGACCGGCCAGCAGCCACGGCTGCCACGCTGAGCAGAGCTCCGAGTCCGAGACCGCCGGCGCCCCACAGCACCTGCTCGACGCGAAACTCCTGAACACTCGCCGTACAGCCCGCTCGCTCCAGCCGGCGCCGGATGGACGAGGTCCCGCCCAGCAGCTCGCCCAACCGGAGTGCGAGGTCCGCCAGGAACGGCGCCATGATTCTCTCCGCAGTACCGAGCGGAGTGTGGGGGGCGAAGCGCCGCCGTCCGGATCCGACCGCACTGCCGTCGGCCCGGCGGAAGAGCTCGTGGCGGGCCGCGGCTGACGTGCTCGCTTGGCCTGAAGGGACCAGGTCGCGCAGATAGGGCAGGACGCGGGAGTCAAGACTGGGATGGCGGTTCCATACTGTGCTGCGAAGCACCAGCAGCAGCCCTGTCCCGACGCCGATCCCGAGCACGGCGCCGAGCCCCACCGAGGGGTGGGCGATCACCGCAGCACCCGCTCTTCCTCCGGCAACCGGCCGAGTCTGATCATCAGCCGGTAGGCGAGGACACAGATCCCAGCTCCGACGGCGACCACGACCAGGCCGGCCGGGGAGTCATAGGCCGCGACCGCCTCCGGCCGCAGCGAGAACATGAGCAGCAGGATCCAGGGGGCGGCGACAGCCAGCCGGGCTGCGTTGACCGTCCAGCTCTGCCGGGCCTCCAGCTCAGCTCGGGTGCGCGCCTCTTCGCGGAGGAACCCCGACAGGGTGCGCAAGAGCCTGCCCAGGTCCGTGCCACCGACCTCCCGGGCCATGCGCAGGGACTCGCAGATCCGGTCACCCACCGGGTCAGCGAGCCGCTCCTTCAATGCGTCCAGGGAGTCCCCGAACCTTCCGGTCGCCCGGTAGTCCTCGGCAAAGAGAACGAATGCCCGTCGCAGAGGCTCAGGACCGCGGATCCCGACCTGGCCGAGCGATTCAGGCAGGGAAAGTCCCGCACGCACCGCGGAAGCCAGGTTGTCGGTCACTTCTGGCCACAGCTCGCGCAGCTCAGCGCGCCGGCCTCGTGCCCGTTGGCGGAGGATCCCGACCGGTGTGTACGTGGCGATCATGGCAAAGGCGGCCGCCAGCACCAGTGAGCCAGACAGTCCCAGCAGCGCAAGGCCACTGACAACCCCGGCGCCGCTGCACGCAGCGAGCAGCCCCATGGGCGTCACCGCCTCGACGCCGGCCGCGGCGATCATGTCTGCCGTACGAGCCCGCCAGCTCGGACGAGCCAGCGCCGACCGGCGACGAGGACGAGGGCCGGGCCCGACCGACTGCCAGACGAGGAGCAGCCCGAACCCGGCCAGCAGTCCCACGAGCAGACCCATCAGGCCACCCGCTCCCCCACAGCGAGCAGAGCCGCGACGTCGTACCCGGCTCGTTCGAAGCGCTCGACATGTGGGCAGAACCCTTCAGCCCGAACCAGTCGGCCGGATCGCGTGACGAAGACCTCCTCGGTCTCCACGACCGGTCCCTCCACCCGGCCCGGCACGGCGAGGACCTCACGGACCCGCCGATGTCCCTGGGGATCCGTGGCGACCTGGACGACCAGATCGATGCAGGACGCGACCGTCGGCACCACGAAGGAGTGGCTGACGTTGGGTCCGGCCAGCAGGGGCAAGGTGCACATCTTGGTGACCGCTTCCCGGGCGCTGTTGGCGTGCAACGTGGCCATCCCCGGGATACCACTGTTCAATGCGATCAGCAGGTCCAGGCTCTCTTCCTGTCGCACCTCGCCGACGAGGAGTCGAGACGGACGCATGCGCAGAGCCTCCTTGACCAGCCGGCGCAGCCGGATCTCGCCGGTCCCCTCGAGGTTGGGCTGTCGGGTCTGCAGGGCGACCCAGTCGGGCAGACGAACATCCAGCTCGAAGACAGCCTCGCATGTCA
>JAJYSQ010000241.1 GCA_021793495.1 Actinomycetes bacterium | reverse complement strand
CAGGGTGCGCCGCCGGGTCGGCCCGGCGTGACGGCCGGTCACCGGGCTCACCGGGCTCCTGCCAGGATGCCGCCCAGAGTGGGGTCCGACGTGGCGGTCTGGGTCGGTACCGACCCGACGGCGGAGAGGGCCGGCAGCCGGCCAAGGGCGTCGCGCAGCTGCGTACAGGTCGACGGGGGCTGCCCCGCCGTGGCGAGCAGGCTGCAGAGGTAGAGCAGCGGGTCGCTCTGGGTCTGCTGGGTGTTGTTGCGGGTGTCCAGGGTCCCCGAGGCCGGGTTGTAGGCCAGCTGAAGGTTGGACAACGCCACCGGCGCCCCGTCGAGGAACTGCGCCAGCGCGGCGCGCTGGCGGACCAGCACGGAGGTGACCGCGGCGAGGGCGGTGACGTTCGTGCCCAACGCGGCGCGGTTGGTGCGCACGAAGTCGGCCACGTCGCCCAGCGCCACCGCGAGGTCCGCCAGGGCCGCCCCGAGGTCCTGGCGCTCCCCGGCCAGCTGGGCGGCCACGGTGGCCAGCTGGGTGGTGAGCAGGCGGACCTGCGGGTCGTCGCGCGCCAGGGCGGCGGTGAGCACCTGCAGGTTGCGGACCGTGGCGAACAGGTCGCCCCGGCCGTTGGCCAGCGTCTGGGTGGCCTGGGAGAGCTGCGTCACGGTCTGGTGCACCGACGCCCCCTGGCCCGCGAGGTTGGCCGCCCCGGTGTCGATCAACCGGCTCAGCGCACCGTTGAGGTTGGCGCCCGTGGGGCCCAGGGCGACCAGCAGGTCGTTGAGCGAGGCGTAGGTACGGTTGAGCTCGACGGGCACCGCGGTACGGGCGAGCGGGATCGTAGCGCCGTCGGCGAGCACGGGCCCGCCCCGGTAGCCGGGGATGAGCTGCACGTACCGGTCGCTGACCAGCGAGGGGGCCATGATGACCGCCTGGGCGCCGGCGGGCACCCGGTAGCGGGCGGCGTAGCTGAAGTCGACCAGCACCGCGGTGCCCTCGGGGTGGACCGCGGTGACCGTGCCGACCTTCACCCCGAGGATCCGCACGTCCGAGCCGGGGTAGAGCCCGACGACGCGGCTGAAGTATGCCGAGGCGTGCACCATCGGAGGGGTCGGCCAGAACGCGACGGCCCCCCCGGCCGCGACGGCGAGCACGAGCGCCCCGGCGAGCAGCCGGGTCACTCCGGGCAGCCGGGTCGCCCGAAGCCGGGTCGCCCGAAGCCGGGTCGCCCGAAGCCGGGCCCCGAGCCGTCCGGTACGCAAGCGCGGCATGGGTGGCAGCCTCATCCGACCCCTCCTGGTGTCGTAGGCGCCCCCGGGACCGGGACGAGGTTCTGCACGTACGTGTCGAACCAGCGGCCGTTGCCGAGGGTGTCGGCGTAGACCCGGACGAACGGGGCGAGCGCGGCGATGCTGCGGTCGAGGTTCCCCTGGTTGGCCTGGAGCACCGCGACCACCTGCTCGAGCTGGGCCAGCGCGGGGCCGAGCTGGGCCTTGTTGTCCGCGACGAGCCCGGTGAGCTGCTGGGCGAGCGCGGCGGTGCTCACCAGGAGCTGGTGGATGCTCTGGCGGCGGGCGCTGACCTCGGCGAGCAGGAGGTTCCCCTCGTCGACCAGCGTGGTCAGCGAGGTGTGGCGCGCGGCCAGCACCGCGGTGACGCCCTGTGCGTGGGACAGCAGCGCGCGCAGCTGGGCATCACGGGAGGCGATCGTCGTGGACAGCCGGCTCAGTCCGGCCAGGGCGGCTCGCACCTGGGGCGGGGAGCTGCGGAAGTCGGTGGCCAGCACGTTCAGGGCGTCGGCGAGCTGGGTGGTGTCGATGCGCTCGTTCGTCCGGGTCAGACCACTGATCGCCTGCACCACGGTGTAGGCCGGTGTGGTCCGTGACAGAGGGATCTCCTGCCCCGCGCGCAGCTGGCCGGGCCCGGCCGAGGTGAGCATGAGGATCTCCGTGCCGAGCATGGTCTTGATCCGAACGGCCGCGGAGGTCTGGGTGCCGAGGTGGACCCCGCCCCGGGTGACCTGGAAGTCCACCCGGACGTAGTCCCCCGCCAGCGCGATCCCGGTGATGGTCCCGACCTTGACCCCGGCGATGTCCACGTCGTCGCCGACGACCAGCCCCCCGGCATCGGCGAGCGCGGCGGCGTAGGTCGGTCCCCCGCCGATGAACGGGAGCCGGTCGGCGTTGAAGGCACCGAGCACGAGCGCGGCGACCAGGCCGAGCCCGAGGGCGCCGATCGACACCGGGTTACGTTCGCGGAATGGCTTCACGGCGCGCACCTCGCGGTGGTGTTCGTGTAGGTGGGGGTCGCGACCGTGCCGGTGGGCAGCACGACCTGGCCGCTGACGTCGCAGAGGTAGAAGTTGAACCACGACCCGTAGGAGGCGGTACGGGTGATGGTGGTGAGCTTGTTCGGCAGGCGACGCAGCCACTGGTCGAGGAGGGTCTTGTGGTCGGCCAAGGTGCTCGAGAGGGTGCCCAGCTGGCCGATGTCCGCGGCGAGGGAGGGGCGGCCCGCCGCCAGCAGTCCCGCGGTGGATGTGGCCAGGGCGGAGATCGAGTCCAGCGAGGCGCCGATTGCCTGACGGTCACCGGCCAACCCGCTCACGAAGCGCTCCATCTCGACGATGAGGGTCGACAGCGCCTGGTCGCGGGCGTCGACGGTGCCCAGCACGGCGTTGAGGTTGCCGATGGTCGCTCCGATGACCGCGTCGCGGTTGGCCAGGGTCGAGGTGAGCGAGGCGGTGTGGGCGAGCAGGGTGGTGATGCTGCCGCCCTCTCCCTGCAGGGTGCGGATGATCTCGTCGGCGAGCCGGTTGACGTCCTGCGGGCTCAGCGCGGCGAAGAGGGGCCTGAACCCGTCGAAGAGCACGGTCAGGTCCAGCGCCGGCGTGGTCTGGGAGAGCGGGATCACCCCGCCGGGCGGCAGCGGGCTGTCCGAGCCCGGCCCCTGGGACAGCGCGACGTAACGCTGGCCGACCAGGTTGCGCCAGCGGATGGCCGCCTGCGTGCTGCGCGGCAGCGGACGGGCCGGCGTCAGCGCGAGGCCGATCTCGGCCGTCCCGGAGGACAGCAGGCGGATCTGGTCGACCCGCCCGACCCGTACCCCGGCGATCCGCACGCTGTCGCCCACCTGAAGGCCGGTGACGTCGGTGAAGACCGCCTGGTAGTGCGCGGCCGAACCGAACGAGAAGGTGCCGATCGTGGAGGCCAGCACGGCGGTGAGGCTCAACGTGACCACGGCGAACAGCGCGAGCTTCACGGCGGCCGCAGCGGTCCGCCGGCGGGCGGCGGCGGCGATCCTCATGTCCCCGCCGGCTGTGCGCTGACCAGGGTGCCGCGGGCGATCGGGCCCCAGAGCAGGTCGGCGATCGCCGGGACCCGGTCGGCGGGTACGCCGAGCTGCGGGGCGAGGAGCACGTCGACGATGCGGCGCTCAGCAGCGGTGCCGGCCCAGCCGCTGGTCGGCGCGGCGAGCAGGCCGGCCGCGGGCGGGGTCGGGCTGACGTACTGCGCCGGGCCCTTGGACCCGTCGTTCAGCCTCACCAGCGGGGCCGGGCGCGAAGGGTTGGGCAGGCCCCGGCAGTTGGGACCCTGGGTGTCCTGCCACGACGGGTACTCGCCGGGCAGGTACGGCTGACGCTGCGGGACCGTCTCGAGGGTCAGGTGGAACCGCCCGTTGCGCCACGCGTCGTTCATCACCGGCTCGAACCGGGCCAGCCCCCCGAGCAGGCACGGGTACTCGGGGCTGTAGGTGGCGAACAGGTCCAGCAGCGGCCGGCTGGTGGTGGCCAGCTCGATGATCCGGCTGCCGTTCTCGGTGAGGAACCCGTCGGCGGTGCGGGCCAGGCCGGTCGTGCTCGCGATGAAGGCCGCGAGCTGGCCCTGCTTGGCCACGACGGTCGCGCTGGTCGTGGACATGTTGCGCAGCAGGCGGACCAGGTCCGGGGTCGCGGCGGCGTAGGTGGTGGCGAACGTGGCCAGCCGGGAGATGTCCTCGGTGAGCCGGGGCAGGTGCGGGTCGAGGCGGGTCAGGTATGCGTCCAGCCGGGCGAGGTTGGCACCGAGGGCGTTGCCGCGTCCGGCCAGCGCGTCGGCCATCGCCGAGAGCGTGGCGGCGAGCTGGGCCGGGTCGATCGAGCGGAGCAGCGGGAAGAGGTCGGCGAGCACCTTCTCGACCTGGATGGCGGTGGTGGAGCGGTCCTCGGGGATGACCTGGCCGGCACGGATCGGCGACCGGGAGGGGTTCGCCGGGATGACGAGGTCGACGTGCTCCCGACCGAA
>JAJYSQ010000240.1:736-4280 GCA_021793495.1 Actinomycetes bacterium | reverse complement strand
CGCAGGCGTTCGGGCTCCGGTGGGCGAGCGTCGCCACCCGGGTGGTCGACGTGCTCGTCGCCGGCGAGCGGCGCACGGCGGAGCTCCTCGCCGTGTACTCGGTCGACGGTCCCCCCCATGTCGAGCTCATCGAAGAGGTCAGCGGGGACATCTGGGGTGCCCGGTTCCTGGCCATGAACCACGTGGGCTACTGGTCGTCGGCCTTCGCCACCGACGTCGACCGCCTGCAGGCCAGTGGGTTCGCCGCCGAGGTACGCAACCTTGGGCCGGACGGAGAACCGGGCCGGTTCGCCTACCACCGGACGCCGTCGGGTCTGTGGATCGAGGTCGTGGACCGCGCCGTGGAGCCCGAGATCGGGCGGTGGCTGGCCGGTGCCGGCTACGGGCAAGGTGCACGCCGGTGAGCGGGCCGCGCCCGGGCACGGCGGCCGACCGGCGACGAGAACTGAGGTTCCGATGAGCAGCCAGCGCGAGGTCATCGACGTCCACTCGCACATCCTCCTGCCGGGGGTCATGGGGTGCTGCGGCACGTCCGGACCCGAGATGGGCGTACGTCCTGACGGCGTCCACTTCTTCCGGGCGGGGAGCTACGTGCTCGAGAACGTGCGCTTCGTCGACAGTCCCTTCTCCGACGTCGAGCGGCGCCTCGAGCACATGGGCCGGCTGGGGATCGACCGGCAGATCGTCTCCCCCAACCCCATCACCTACTTCTACCGGGAGCCGATCGGGGTGGCCTTGGACTTCAACCAGCGCCACAACGACCTGGTGGCCGAGATCGCCCGCTCCCATCACCAGCTCGCCGGCTTCGCCAGCCTCCCCCTGCAGGACCCGGAGGCGGCGGCACGAGAGCTCGGACGGGCCGTCGGCGACCTCGGCCTGGTCGGGTCCTACATCGGCACGGACGTGGACGGGGTGCCCCTCTCCGATCCCCGCTTCGAGGAGCTCTGGGCCGAGCACGAACGCCTCGGCGTGCCGGTGGCGGTCCACCCGGCGCCCAGGACCGTGGACCACCCCGGCGACCCCCTGTTCGCCCCCTGGGACCTCGACGTGCTCTACGGGTTCCTGGTCGACGAGGGGATGGCCGTGGCCCACCTGCTCCTCGGCGGCGTGCTCGACCGCCATCCCGGGCTGTCGGTCCACGTCGCACACGGCGGGGGGTTCGCCCCCTACCAGATGGGGCGCCTCCAGGCCGGCCTGGCCAAACGCCCGTGGGGGCCGGGGCTGCTGCGCCGGCCGTTCGAGGAGCAGTGGGCCCAGCTCAGCTTCGACTCGGCCGTGCACCGCGCCGATGCGCTGGCGTTCCTGGTCGGCACCCAGGGGGCTGACCGGGTGCTGCACGGGTGCAACTTCGCCGGATGGGACCAGGAGGAGCGATCGGTCGAGATGGTCGACGGGCTCGCCATAAGCAGCGCCGACAAGGCAGCGATCCTCGGCGGCAACGCCCGCCGCCTGTTCGCCCTCACCTGACGTCCGGGGCATCAACGCGCCTGGCCGGTCACGTGGACGATCTCGACCTCCCGGTGCACCGTGCTCGGACGCACCCGGTGCTGAGCTGTCGGGTAGCGCCCCGTACCGTGCACGCCCCGCGCTGCGGCATCACCAGCCAGTCGCCCCAGCGTGAACCCACCGGCGATGCGGATCCCACCGAGGTCGGCGGTCGGGTTGAAGCCGCCGACGCAGTCCCCGGCGGCGAACAGCCCCCGGATGGGCGACCCGAAGACGTCGATCACCTGTAGGTCCTCGGTCACCGAGAACCCGCCGGAGACGAAGTTCACCCCCACGACCATGGGCACGGCACTGAAGGGCGCCACCGCCAGGGGACGGTGCCCGGCGGGGAGGACCACCCGGCCGAAGGCGGGATCGCGGTCGGTGCCGGTGGCCAGCATGGCGTTCCACTCCCGGACCGACTCCTCGAGGATGCCCGGGGCACACCCGACGGCCGCCGCCAGCTCGCGCACGGTGGGCGCGGTCACCGGCGGCTCCGGCATCTGGTCGATGAGGTGGGCCTTGCCGCCGGCGGTGACGGCGTCGAAGAGGTACCAGCCGGCGCGGTCGGGCTGCGCGAGCAGGGCCCGCACCCGTTCCTCGTAGGGCCCGGCCTCGTCGTGGAACCGGACGCCGTCCCGGTTGACCGCGATGGTGTCCTCGACCAGCGCGGAACCGACCATGACGAGGGGCGGCACGTAGGTCATGTTGATGAGGTCCCCGCCGACCGCCTGGCCCATCAGGTGACCGTCCCCCCGGCAGCTGTCGATGCCCAGGTAGGGACCGGCGGCCAGGTAGCCGGGCTGGTACCGGCGGCGCAGGGCCGGATTGGCCTGGTAACCACCGGTGGCCAGGACCACACCGTGACGGGCACGCAGCTCCATCGGCTCGCCGTAGCGCTCGTCGCCGGCCAGGGCGCTCCCCGTCCGGGGGCGGGCGATCACACCGGCGACCCGCCCCCCCTCGACGATGAGGCGCTCGCCCACGGTGCCGAACAGCGTCGTGACCCGGGGGTCGGCGAAGACCGGCTCGAACGGCCTGGCCAGTGTCGTCGGGTCCTCCACCGCCAGCATCCGGTCCGTCGTGTGCTGCCTCGGTCTCGGGATGAAGCGGGCGAAGCGCACACCGCCCTCCACCAGCTGGCGGTAGGTCGCCGCCGACTCCCGTGCGAACAGCCGGACCAGGCTCTCGTCGCACAGGATGCCGTAGTCCTCACCAGCCAGTTCGGCCATGCGCAACGCGTCGTCGACGAACGCATCCTCGCTGTCGTGGATGCCCTGCTGCTCCTGGGCGGCCGAGCGGACGAAGGCCAGGTAGCCCGTCGAGTAGATGGCGTTGCCACCGATGCGCTGCTCGGGCTCGACCACCGTGACCGTGGCTCCGGCGTGGACAGCAGCCGCTGTCGCAGCCATACCGCCGGGCCCGGTCCCGAGCACGATCACTTCGCACCCGGACTCCGCGGCGCGGCGTCGTGGATCCTGCATTGTCCCTCCCCACGAGCCCCATCGGGCCCGACACACAGCACCTCGAGCGATGCCGCTGTTGCCCCCGTAGCGTAGTCAGTTGCTTAACTACTTGCGAGTGCCCGGCGTGGCTGCGTGCTAGGTTCCGTGGGTCGACCAGCCGGCAACGTCGGTCCGGGCCGGCATACCGGCCGCACCGACGGGTGTGCCCGCGATCGGGGAGGAGACCATGGACCAGCGAGCCCTCGTCACCGGAGGCGGCTCGGGCATCGGGGCGGCGACCGCCGAGCGCCTCGAGCGCGACGGCTGGCAGGTCGTGCGGGCCGACGTGCGACCCGGTGACGGCATCGCCCCGCTCGACGTGACCGACGAGCAGGGGTGGGAGGACCTGCTCGACGCCCACTGGCCCATCGACGGCCTGGTCAACTGCGCGGGCATCCGCATCCGGACGCCGCTCCTCGACCTCGATGCCGACGAGTTCGATCGCACCGTCGACATCCACGTCCGTGGGCTGTTCCTGGGGCTCCGGGGCCTGGGGCGCCGGTGCCGGCAGGACGGCAGGCCGGCAGCGGTGGTGACCATCGCTTCCACGGTGG
>JAJYSQ010000240.1:0-726 GCA_021793495.1 Actinomycetes bacterium | reverse complement strand
CACCCACGCGGTGGCCGGGCAGATCCACTACGTGGCGGCGAAGGGCGCGGTGGCGGCGATGACACGGGCGGCCGCCGTCGAGCTGGCACCGATCGGCGTTCGGGTGAACGGCATCGTCCCCGGGTTGATCCGGACCCCGATGACGGCCGAGCGGCTCGCCGATGCGGACCAGCAGGCGTGGTTCGCCGACCGGATCCCCCTGGGACGGCCGGGCGAGCCCACCGACATCGCGGCCATGGCCGCGTTCCTGCTGTCCGACGCTTCCGGGTACGTGACCGGCGCCATGTTCGCTGTCGACGGCGGCTACACGGCACAGTGAGGGTGGCGATCGACGAGCCAGGAGTGCTGAGCACGCCCACCGACCGCCCGACCGGCGGCAGGGACAGGGTCGGCCGTCGGCACCAACTGCATGACCCTCACCACCTACGAGACGGACGAATCGAGGACGACCATGCGTGACCTGGAAGGGATGTCGGTGGTCATCACCGGCGGCGGCACGGGCATCGGGGCGGGCACGGCCCGGCACCTGGTGGCCGGCGGTGCCCGGGTGACCGTCTGCGGCCGCCGGGAGGACCGGGTGCGGGCGCTGGCGGACGAGCTGGGCGAGCGGTGCGCGTGGGTGGTCGCCGACGTCACCGTGGCCAGCGACCGGACCCGGATCATCGAGACGGCGGCGGCCCATGGGGACGGCATCGAGGTCCTGGTGAACGCGGCGGCGAACAAGAT
>JAJYSQ010000239.1 GCA_021793495.1 Actinomycetes bacterium | reverse complement strand
GTACCTCAATGTCGACCCAGGCACGATGAACCCCTTCCAGCACGGAGAGGTCTTCGTCACCGACGACGGGGCAGAGACCGACCTGGATGTCGGGCACTATGAGCGGTTTCTCGACGTGGAGCTGCAGGGGGCGGCGAACGTCACCACGGGGCAGATCTACTCCACCGTGATCGCCAAGGAGCGCCGCGGGGAGTACCTCGGCGACACCGTCCAGGTGATCCCGCACATCACCAACGAGATCAAGTCCCGGATCCGCCTGATGGGCGGGCCCGAGGTGGACGTGGTGATCACCGAGATCGGCGGGACGGTCGGAGATATCGAGTCCCTGCCGTTTCTGGAGGCGGCGCGACAGGTGCGTCACGACGTGGGCCGGGAGAACGTCTTCTTCCTGCATGTCTCGTTGGTTCCGTACATCGGGCCGTCAGGGGAGCTGAAGACCAAACCGACCCAGCACTCGGTGGCGGCACTGCGCTCGATCGGCATCCAGCCGGACGCGCTCGTGCTGCGGGCGGACCGGCACATCCCGGACAGCGTGAAGCGGAAGCTGTCGCTGATGTGCGACGTGGATGCGGAGGCCGTGGTCGCCGCGGTCGACGCACCGAGCATCTACGAGATCCCCAAGGTCCTGCACTCCGAGGGGTTGGATGCCTACGTCATCCGCCGTCTGGGACTGCCGTTCCGAGATGTGGACTGGCACGACTGGGACCAGCTGCTGTCGCGTGTCCGCCACCCGTCCCACGAGGTCACGATTGCCCTAGTGGGCAAGTACGTCGACCTGCCGGACGCCTACCTGTCGGTGACCGAGGCGCTTCGCGCCGCAGGCGTGACCAACGACACGAGGGTGGTGCTGCGCTGGGTAGCTGCCGATGACTGCACCACGCCGGAAGGGTCGGCTCGCGAGCTCACGGGCGTCGACGGAATGGTCGTCCCCGGCGGGTTCGGGGTCCGAGGGATCGAAGGCAAGCTCGGTGCGGTGCGGTATGCGCGCGAGCACCGGGTGCCGCTGCTCGGGCTGTGCCTGGGCCTGCAGTGCGTCGTGATCGAGTACGCTCGGCACGTCGCCGGCCTTGAGGGGGCAAACTCCACCGAGTTCGACGCGCAGACCTCGCACCCGGTCGTCGCGACGATGGCCGAGCAGATCGACGTGGTTGCCGGCGAGCGGGACATGGGGGGCACGATGCGACTGGGCCTCTACCCGGCCCGCTTGGTCGAGGGGTCCGTGGTGGCCGAGGCCTACGGCGCGACCACCGTCTCGGAGCGCCACCGCCATCGGTACGAGGTGAGCAACGCCTATCGGTCCCAGCTGGAACAGGCGGGGCTGGTGTTCTCCGGGACCTCACCGGACGGGCGCCTGGTGGAGTATGTCGAGCTGCCCCGGGCGGTCCACCCGTACTTCGTGGCCACCCAAGCTCATCCGGAGTTTCGATCTCGCCCCACGCGGGCCCATCCGCTGTTCGCCGGGTTGGTCGCGGCCGCCCTGGACCGGCGCGGGGAGCAGGTCTCGCTGGACTTGGCGCCCGTCGACGAACGGGCGCGGCGATGAACGAGGCGGCGGACCAGAGAGGCGCCGCGGTCGTGCTCACGGGGGAGCAGCTGCGCGACGAGCACCGCGCGGCGCTCGTACGGACGACCCGCACCGCTTTTGCCGGGCGCGTCTGGACGGTACGCACCGACGAGATCCGGCTGGACGGCGGCGGTGTGGTGGTGCGTGACTGGGTCGACCACCCCGGGGCGGTCGCGGTGGTTGCCGTTGACGAGAAGGACCGGATGCTTCTGGTACGCCAGTACCGGCATCCGGTCGGTTCCCTGCTGTGGGAGGCGCCGGCCGGGTTGTGCGACGTCCCGGGGGAGTCCCGGGTAGCGACAGCCGTGCGCGAGCTGGCGGAGGAGACCGGCTACCAGGCAGCCCGGTGGGACACGCTGGTGGACGTCTACCTGAGCCCGGGAGGCAGCAGCGAGGCGGTACGGATCTTCCTCGCCCGTCGGCCGAGCCCCGCGCCGGCCACCGCGTGGGGTCGACCCGAGGGAGAGGAGGTCGGCATGCCAGTGGCCTGGGTCGATCTGGACCGTGTGGTCGCGCAGGTGCGCGCCGGGCGGCTGCACAGTCCCACCCTGGCCGTCGGGGCGCTCGCCGCTCAGGCGGCCCGGGTGGTCGGCTGGACCGGACTGCGTCCAGCCGACGCTGGGTGGGACCTTGGTTGATCCGCGTCCCGTCGGCGACCCCGCACTAGACTCAGCGCGCCGCTCCCGGGTGGGTGGCCGGCCCGGCGGCGCTGCCGGGACCCGTTCATCGTTCAAAGGACGTTGAGAGCAGTGAAGGTCGGCATCCCGCGTGAAGTCAAGAACCACGAGTACCGGGTCGCGATCACTCCGGCTGGGGTGCAGGAGCTGGTGCGCCATGGCCATGAGGTGGTCATCCAGCATGATGCGGGGACCGGCTCGTCGATCCCTGACGAGGACTACCAGGCTGCTGGTGCCACGATCCTCCCGGATGCCGACGCGGTCTGGTCGATGGCGGAGCTGATCTGCAAGGTGAAGGAGCCGGTGGCCGAGGAGTACCACCGGATGCGTCGAGGCCAGACGCTGTTCACCTACCTTCACCTGGCTGCCTCACGGCCGTGCACGCAGGCGTTGGTGGACTCCGGGGTGACGGCGATCGCCTACGAGACCGTCCAGCACTCCGACGGGTCGCTGCCGCTGCTGGCCCCGATGTCCGAGGTGGCCGGGAGGATGGCTCCGCAGGTCGGAGCGCACACCCTGGAGCGAGCCCAGGGTGGGCGCGGAGTTCTCATGGGTGGAGTCTCCGGGGTGTATGCGGCGAAGGTGGTCGTGCTCGGCGCGGGGGTCGCCGGGGCGAACGCCGCGGCCATCGCCCTGGGCATGCAGGCCGAGGTCCTCCTGCTGGACAAGAACGTGCAGCGGTTGCGGGAGATGGACCGGATCTACCAGGGGCACCTGCAGACGATCACGTCCAACAGCTACGAGGTCGAGCGCGCCGTGCGAGATGCAGATCTGGTGATCGGCGCCGTTCTGGTCACCGGAGCGAAGGCGCCCACGCTCGTGTCGAGAGAGCTCGTTTCGCGGATGAAGCCTGGCAGCGTCCTGGTCGACATCTCGATCGACCAAGGTGGGTGCTTCGAGGACTCGCGGGCAACGACCCACGACGACCCGACGTTCCGGGTGCATGGCTCGGTGTTCTACTGCGTGGCGAACATGCCGGGCGCCGTTCCGCACACCTCGACGTACGCCTTGGCCAACGTCACACTGCCTTACGCCGTTGAGATCGCCGACCGGGGGTGGCGCGAGGCGTGCCGCGCGGACCCGGCCCTGGCTCTCGGGCTCAACACCTACGAGGGTCAGATCATCTATGGTCCCGTGGCCCAGGCGCACGGCATGAGCGCGACCGACCTGGGATCCGTGCTGAGCTGAACGGCGCGGCGCCGGACAGCATGGTGGGGCGTGAGGCGCGGACCGCCGTGTCAGGGCAGGGGCCGGACCTTGATCCGGCGGTGCGCGCCTACCTCGACCATCTGACCGTCGAGCGCGGGCTGGCCGCCAACACGTTGGCGGCCTACCGGCGGGACCTGCGTCGTTACACCCAGTTCCTGGCGGACCGCGGCGTCCGGCGAGTCGGCGAGGTACGCCCGAACGACGTGGGGGACTTCCTGGCAGCCTTGCGTCGCGGGGACGCCGACCATCCCGCGTTGGCCGCCGGCTCGGCGGGGCGCGCGGTGGTCGCGGTCCGCGGGCTGCACCGGTTCCTCGCGAGGGATGGCATCACCGACACCAACCCAGCGAGCGAGGTGCGGCCTCCCCAGCCACCGCGGCGGCTGCCCAAGGCGATCTCCGTCGACGAAGTCCTGCGCCTGCTCGACGGTGCCGCGGTGGGCGAGGGGCCGTGCTCGCTGCGTGACCGGGCACTGGTGGAGCTGCTGTACGCCACCGGGGCGCGCATCTCCGAGGCGATCGGGCTTGACGTCGACGACCTCGCCGTCGAGCCCGGGGTCGTCCGACTGCTGGGCAAGGGCTCGCGCGAACGGCTGGTTCCCCTGGGCTCGTACGCCTGCGAAGCGGTCGATGCGTACCTCGTGCGCGGCCGTCCGGCTCTGGCGCAGCGGGGCCGGGGTTCCTCGGCGGTCTTCGTGAACTCGCGAGGGGGCCGGCTGTCCCGACAGAGTGCGTGGGCGGTGCTGCGGGCGGCAGCCGAGCGCGCCGGGTTGGGGACCCGGGTCTCGCCCCACACCTTGCGGCACTCCTTCGCCACCCACCTGCTCGATGGC
>JAJYSQ010000238.1:2900-4289 GCA_021793495.1 Actinomycetes bacterium | reverse complement strand
TTCCTGATTCCCAGCGCACGCCCTGTCGGGCGGCGCTGTCTTTGTGAATCCTCACGCATCCGAAGCGCCTGCGGTGCCGACCGCGTCGTTCACTTTCGTCATCTCTTGCTTCGGAAGGCATTTTCATGCCCATTGTGTTGTACATCCTTGCCCTCGCCGTGTTCGCGCAGGGCACCTCTGAGTTCGTCCTGGCCGGTCTGCTGCACGGCATCGCCGGCGACCTCGATATCTCGCTCGCGCAGGCCGGTCTGCTGACCTCAGCCTTCGCGGTCGGCATGGCGCTGGGAGCACCTGTCATGGCCGCGGTCGGTCGTGGGCTCTCGCCTCGCTGGACCATGAGCGGGTTCCTTGCCCTGTTCATCCTCGCGCACGTCGTCGGCGCCGCGGCGGAGAGCTTCGGGCTCCTGTTCGCCACCCGGGTCGTGGCGGCGCTGGCGAACGCGGGCTTCCTCGCGGTCGCCCTGTCCACGGTTACGCACCTCGTCCCGGCTCACTCCCGCGCCCGCGCACTGGCGGTCATCCTCGGCGGCACAACGCTGGCCCTGATCGCCGGTGTCCCGGCGGGAGCGTTCGTCGGGAACGCCCTCGGCTGGCGGGCCACCTTGTGGGCGATCGCCCTCGTCTCGGTGCCCGCGCTGATCGCGGTGCTCATCGCCACCCCGACACGTGCCGTGCAGACGGACCACGCTGTCGCACGACGGTCTCTGACCGGTGAGTTGCGGACGTTGCGGCTGCGGCCGGTCCAGCTGAACATCGTCATGGGGGTCCTGGTCAACGCGGCCACGTTCTGCTCCTTCACCTACCTCGCCGTCATCGCCGGCACACGAGCCGGGGTCAGCGAAACCCTGGTGCCTCTGTTGCTGGGGGTGTTCGGTCTCGGCGCGTTCTGCGGTGTGACCGCGGCGGGTCGGCTCGCGGACCGGAGCTGGCGCGAGGTGATCCTGGTGACCGGACCGCTGCTGGTGCTCGGCTGGGCGCTGCTGACGGTGATGGTCGATAGCCAGCCGGTGGTGTGGGTGCTGGCGCTGCTCCTCGGGGCGCTCTCCTTCGCGCTGGGCAGCACGCTGATCGGTCGGATCATGGCAACCGCGGGCGAGGCGCCGTCCATGAGCGGCTCCTTCGCCACGGTCGCGATGAACCTCGGCGCGGTCATCGGGCCGATCGCCGGCGGGGTGGCGATCGAGCTGGTCGGCGTGCGCGGTCCGCTCGCGGTCAGCGCGCTCCTGGTGCTTGGCACCGTCGGCCTCGGGTGGGCCACGAGACGCGCCCGTGCAGATCGGCCGCGGACGACAGTACCCGTGGCCTGAGCGGACACGCTGGTTGCGGCCCGACCTGAAATGTGCATCCGGCGGTGGGTCTGACAAGGCTCGGACCCACCGCCGGGGCCAG
>JAJYSQ010000238.1:0-2890 GCA_021793495.1 Actinomycetes bacterium | reverse complement strand
GTCGTGGACGACGCGTGTCCGCGGGCGGCAAGCACCTATGCGGTAGCACCGGCCGGGCGTCGCGTGCTAACGTGGACGTCATGTCGACCCCGATCGCAGACAGAGCCTAGCCACCGGAAGGATTCGGTGGCTAGACCTCGCTGACCGCCACGTCTTCGGCGCGAACGGGTCTTCCGCAGGCACATCGTGCCAGTTCGACGGAACATTCTGGACGCTCTTCCCGTGGTCCAATTCCGCTCTTGAACTGAATTTCATCGGCTGCTGCCACGCTGCTTTGTCCTTCCGCTGAGTCGATCGCGTCCACCGCGCGATCTACCTCACTACCCGGAAGGTTCTCCCTCGTGGTCACTCCCAGCTATCCCACCAATCTCGCTGCCGGCATCCCTGCACGGCGACCGGGAAGCCCGGCACTGCCGATTCCTCCGCCCAACAGCCATCTAGAGCGCATTCGCCGCGTGCTCGATGAGCATGGTCAGCCCGATTATCAGTTCACCGCGCTGCTCCAAGGCCTCCGCGCAGGCCGGACCGCACGCTTCGGCGACGCCCGCCACCTTCCACGGCTCGTACGCGACGACCTCGAAGCACGGCTAGGACCGATGATCCTGCCCGCGACGGTAGTGAGCAGCGGCGAAGACACATCCGTAGAGAAGGTCCTCTTCTCCGGCGACAAGCCCGGCTATTTCGAGGCAGTGCGCTCACGCTTCCGCGACGGCTGGTCATCGATCTGCCTGTCCTCGCAGTCCGGTTGCGGCCTGGCCTGCACGTTCTGCGCCACCGGCGCGGTCGGGCTCGTCAGGAACCTGGACGCCGAGGAGATCCTGGCGCAGGCGCTCTACGCCCCTTGGCAGCGCGACCGTGCGTTTCCCGTGAAGAGCATCGCCTTCATGGGCATGGGCGAACCCCTCGCCAATCCCCGCATCTTCACGGCACTGGACATGCTGACCGACCCGCAGGTCGGCGGCTGGTCCCCGCGACGGATCACAGTGTCCACGGTCGGGTTCGCGCCACGATTGGCCCAACTAGTCGCCCAGCACCCGCACGTCACCATCACTCTCTCGGTCCATTCACCGTTCCCGGACCAGCGCTCCGTCCTGATCCCGTTACAGAAGCGATTCCCGCTCGAAGCCAGCGTGGACATCCTGGACCGCCACGTGGCTGCGACCCGCCGACGTGTGTTCTTGGCCTATCTGCTGATCGATGGCGTCAACGACAGCGCCGAACACGCAGAACACCTCGCGCGCCTGGTGAAGCACCGATCACGACCGGACCTTTTCAAGATCAGCGTCATCGCCTACAACGAAGCCGCAGGCGTGACCGCACCGTACCGGCGTCCAGCTACCCGGACCGTCCAAGAGTTCGTCGCGCGTCTGAGGTCGGCCGGCGTGGCGGTCAGCCGGCGTCAGCAGTTCGGCACGGGCATCGACGCCGCGTGCGGGCAACTCCACGCCGACTATCTCAACGCCCGCGACGCTCCACACACCCCACCGACCCCACGCACAGCAGCGACGGGAGGTGACACACCGTGATGCCACTGGTCGGCAGAGACCCGCCGGTATGCGGGCTCGTTCCCACGCCCACATCAACGTATTTGAAAGGAGAACCGCCATGGCATCATCGGGATTCCGGCGGAAGTCACGCTCGCGCACCAGATCACGCCGCTCGCAGTGGAAGGCAACCCCGCCGCAGACCACGACCTGCCCCAACCCTGCGTGCGGAAAGCCCACGCTGCCACACCGGGCGTGCTCTAACTGCGGCCAATATCGGGGCCGTCAGGTCCTGACGCCGCAGACGATGCAGCGCTGACCACCCCACAGATCGCGGCGACGGCCCCACCAAGACGACGGGGTCGTCGCCGCGTCACGTCCAGGCCGAGTCTCCCACGGCCTCGGACCGGGTCCGGCATCATGCCCTCCAAAACGCGAGCACCAACTCGACAACAACCGGCATCGCGGCACGACTTCCATCCAATCCTCGCGCGCAGCCGCACAATCCACACCCCAACTGCGCCGGTCGCCTATGACTGCGTGAGACTCATCTTCGTCCGCAACGGTTCGGCGATTCTGCTGAGCGAGTTCGGCGAGAAGCCGGTCACGGTCGGTGACGTCGTGGCGCTCGGGGCGAACACGCTGTGTGGGAGCGAGCCCGAGGGGTCGATCACGGTCACGACCCTCTACTTGGACCGTGACTATGTGATCGATCAGGTGTTCTGGCAGCACGCTGCGTTCCTCGCCGACCGGCTGCACGCCCAAGACTTTGCCGAGGAGCTGTACTCCGAGCCCGCGCAAGTGCTCCACCTCGGTGAGGATCGTGCCGGGATGCTCATGCCCTGGCTCGACGAGCTGGTGGCTCTGAGCCTGGACGGGCCCACACCGGAGCGGTTCTACCGGATGCAAGCGCTGTTGTTCGCAGTCGTCGATGTGATCACGCCCTACGTGAAGACGACCGCGGTACGTCGATCAGTGACGCAGCGCCGGGCAGTGCATCCGAGTCCTCCGCGCCATCGTGAGTTCGCGCCGTTGCGAGTTGAAGCGCGACAGGCCATCGAACTCTTGCGTCGTGAGCCCGCTGAGCGATGGACGCTCCAGAGCATCGCCGATGCTGTGCATCTATCGCCCTCACAGCTCGGCCGGGTCTTCGTCCATGCCTACGGCAAGACACCGATGACCTACCTGGTGACCGTCCGCGCGGAGCAGCTCGCTCGGTTGTTGCGTGAGACCGACCTGCCGATCGAGGAGGCGATGCGACGTGTCGGCTGGTACAGCCGAGGTCACGCTGCTCGGATGTTCCGCCAAGCCGTGGGTGTCACCCCGACGCGCTACCGGGAACTGAGCCGACAGAAGACTGCCGCCTGAGCAGGGCCAGGGCGGCGGCGATACAGATCGCCGCAACG
>JAJYSQ010000237.1 GCA_021793495.1 Actinomycetes bacterium | reverse complement strand
ACGTCAGCCCAGTGGCCAAGATGAGCGCCACTGACCGCTCGCCCACCAGTGCGGGGGGCAAGGCGTCGAGCCCGACCGCTGCTAGCAGGGCCTTAACGTGGGCCTCCTGTTGGGTCCCCCATTGCCCCGCGCACAGTCCGCTCACCGTGTCGTCGATGACCCAGGCGGAGTCGTCGTAGTTATGCATGCGTCCGTGGTGCCCGCCCGCGACGGCCTGGGGCCATGACTCTGTCGGATCCGCCCAGGCTTCGGGCACAGGTCCCAGCGCGCGTCGTGCGACAACCTCATGGCGTCGTGCGCAGGTCAGTGCCTGGTCGAAGATGATCTCGGAGACCTCCGGGCCGTCTTCGTATCCGCCGTCGCGCAGGGCTTCGCGGACCGGAGCAGCCCACGCCTCGATGCGGGTCGACAGGGTCTGGCCCTGGAAGGCCGGATTTGCCTTGCCCACGTCATGTAGGCCTGCGACGACGGCGAACCGGCGCCGCGCCAGATCCGGGTCTCCCGGGGCAATCGCCTCCGTCAGGACATCCCTCAACCCCGGCCGCAGCCATTGACGCCACAAGACGTCCGCGGCCCCCCCCGTGTCCAGCAGGTGGCACAACAGCGGGTACGGCTCGGAGAGTTGACCGCGCTTGGACCATAGGTTCAGGTCAGGGACGCCGGTGTCAGCAATCAACGGTCGAGGAGCACGTCGTGACGCTCAGCGCCATCGACCACGCGAGCCTCCATCACGTACGGCGGCTTTCCTTGGTCGGTCGGGTAGGTCGGTGGGTAGATCCGCGCGCCGTCCCCAGCAGCCGGCTGGTACACCGTTCGAATCCGGATCAGCGCCCGGTCGCCCTCCAGTCCCGCGGCCGACCTCAGCTGCTCGTACACGTCTCCGATCGTCATCTCTTCCCCTTCGGTCGTGCGGCTGCCCGGTGAACGCACCGGACGTTCATGTGGGCAGCCTTGCATCGAGGTGCGACAGGATCGTGCCGAACCCCGAACCTCGGTCCCCGGACCTCGATCCCCGGACCCCGGTCCGGGGATCGAGGCTATGCATCGGAGAACTGTCACGAATGCTTAAGCCTCAGTTCACGACCCCGCCCGTCGGCCTCAGACTGGGGCCGACGGGCGCCGAAACACGGATGGCCCAGCTTCCCGGTGCAGGCCGCTCCCCGCACGCCCCCCGCCCCCTACCGCGCCACCCCGGCCAGGACCGCGCACACCACCCCGAGCACGCCGACCGTGACCGCGTCCGGTGCCCACCGGGTCGCCACCCCGGAGCCCGCCAGCGCTCCCCCCGCCAGCGCTCCCCCCGCCGGCTGCCCCGCGACCGCCGACCTCGGCGCGGCGGCCGCCGCGGCAGCCCCCAGCACCCGGGCCTGCTCGCGGAGCCGGTCGGCGATCTGCTCGGCCCGAGGCTGCGCCGGGCGAGCGGGCGCCAACGGGTCCGGTCGGGCCGCGGGCAGGGGGAGCAGCCCGCTGCCGGTGGGGCGCCGGGTCATCCGGGACGCGGCTCCCCCGCGGGCCACCGCGTAGCAGCGCACGACCTGCGTGCCGACGCGCAGCCGCACCACGTCGGTCAGCTCGACCTCGGCGATCGCCTGCCAGGGCACCGTCGTGGTGCGCAGCGGGTTGCGTACCACGACGGTGGACACCTCTTCGCACACGGCCGGGCGCAGGCCGAAGAGGTACGCGGCTGCCGCGCTCGCGGCCAGCGCGAGCAGCGAGACGGCCACGGTGCGCCCCGAGCCGTGCTGCACCGCGTTGACCGCCAGGTAGGCCGCCGCGATCAGCCAGAGGTACGCGACCCCGCGGGCGACCAGCGGGCGGTGCACCTGCAGCAGCGGCTCGACGGCGTCCATCCGACCTCGCTCAGCCAACCGCGGCGTACCCCGGCTTGATGACCGAGGTGATGAGCTCCAGCCGCTCGTCGAACGGCAGGAAGGATGACTTCATCGCGTTGATGGTGAACCACTCCAGGTCCTTGCTCGTGTAGGCGAACGCCTCCACGAGCTTGGCCATCTCCAGGCTCATGCTGGTCCCGCTCATCAGCCGGTTGTCGGTGTTGACCGTGACCCGGAAACCAAGGCGGCGCAGCAAGCCGATCGGGTGCTCGGCCACCGAGGCGACAGCGCCGGTCTGGACGTTGGACGTCGGACACATCTCCAGCGGGATCCGCTTGTCCCGCAGGTAGGCCGCCAGCCGTCCCAGCCGCACCTGCCCCTCGGCGCCGACCTCGATGTCATCGACGATCCGCACGCCGTGCCCGAGACGATCAGCGCCGCACCAGGTGATCGCCTCCCAGATGCTGGGCAGCCCGAACCCCTCTCCCGCGTGGATGGTGAAGTGCATCGTCTCCCGGCGCAGGTACTCGAAGGCGTCCAGGTGCCGGGTGGGTGGGAACCCGGCTTCGGCACCGGCGATGTCGAAACCCACGACCCCCCGGTCACGGAACGCGACCGCCAGCTCGGCGATCTCCATCGAACGAGCCGCGTGACGCATCGCGGTCAGCAGCACGCCGATCTGGATGCGGTGGCCGTCGTCCATGGCCTGCTGCTGACCGTCGACGAACCCGGCGAGCACCGCCTCGACGACCTCCGGCAGGCTCAGCCCGGTCTCCAGGTGCAGCTCGGGGGCGAACCGGACCTCGGCGTACACCACGCCGTCGGCGGCCAGGTCCTCGGCACACTCCGCGGCCACCCGGCGCAGGGCAGCGGCCGTCTGCATCACCGCCACCGTGTGGGCGAAGGTCTCCAGGTACCGCTCGAGGGAGCCGGAGTCCGCGGCCTCCACGAACCAACGGCCCAGCTCGTCCACGTCGAACGTCGGCAACCGCGAGTAGCCGATGTGACGCGCCAGCTCCACCACGGTCGCCGGGCGTACCCCCCCGTCGAGATGGTCGTGCAGGAGAACTTTCGGCAGGCGACGAATCTGGGCATACGTGGGCAAGGATCCCTCGGTCATCGCAGCAGGCTACCGCGCGTGAACGCCCGCTGCCGCAGGCTCAACCCGGGGTGCGCGAACGCCGATGACAGGCTCATGCCAGCGCGCGCCACGGACCGGTCCGGTGACGCGACCCGGATCATCCGCCCCGCCGCCGTGCTCGACGAGCGCGCGGCCTTCCAGGTGCTCGAGCAGCTGCGCCGGTTGGACGTCGAGGCCGGTGGGGTGTGGAACGCCACCTCCGTGCTCTGGCAGCGGTACGACCGGGCGTGGGACGGGATCGGCGGCACGCGCGGCTCGGCCACGCTGGTCGGTTCCATCGCGGTCATGTACGACAGCCCGCACCGGCACGAGATCACGATCTACAAGGCGACCGTCACCGAGGCCGGCCTGGCCGCCGGCTGGGCGGTGGAACGACTGTGCGACGACGCGCTGATCTGGGCCAGGCTGACCCTGGCCACGTGCCCCCGGGCCGAGCTGGCGGACCCGCCCGTGGTCGACCCGTTCCGCCAGCCGGGGCGCGGGTAGACCGCAGGCTCACCGCCGGGTCCCGGCCTGCTCATCGGGTTCCGGCTACTCCTCCCGGTGGGCCAGCTCGGGGCTGAAGGCCGGCAGGCAGATCGCGACGTACTCGGCACCCTCGGCGCCGACGGCGTACCGGACGCGTTCGCCTGCTCGGGTGACGACCGCCTGGCCGGGACCGACCTCGGTGACCCCGCCGCCGTGGTCGACCACCAGCTGGCCGGCGAGCACCATGGTGATCTCGTCGAACTCCGGGGTCTGCGCCGGCTCGGACCAGCCGGGCGGCGCCTGCATGCGGGCGACGCTGACCTGTGGCTGCCCGGTACGGGCCCGGCCCACGTACTCGTCGATCAGCTTCCCGCCGGGTACCGGGATGCGCAGCGGAGTGTCGATCAGCTCTGGCATGGCGAGGACTCCTTCGTGGTCGGACGCCCGTGGTCGGACGTCCGGGGTCGGACGAGCAGCGACGGGCTGACTAGGACCGGACCCGGTCCAGCACCAGGGTCTGGTCGGCAGCGGAGCCCTCGGGGGCGATCACGACCCCGGCGAGCAGCGCCGCGGCGGCTGACCCGAACCGCTCCGGGGTATCGGTGCGCAGCGTGGCCAGCGGCTGGCCGCCACGTACCTCGGCCCCCGGCTTGGCGTGCAGCACCACCCCGGCCCCGGCCTGCACCGGGTCCTCCTTGCGAGCCCGCCCGGCCCCCAGCCGCCAGGCGCACACCCCGACCGCATACGCGTCGAGCCCGACGAGCACCCCGTCGGCCGGCGCGAGGACCACCTCGGCGTGCCGGGCAACCGGCAGCGAGGCACCCGGGTCCCCGCCCTGGGCGCGGATCATCGCTCGCC
>JAJYSQ010000236.1 GCA_021793495.1 Actinomycetes bacterium | reverse complement strand
ATCTACCGCTCGGGCACACACGATCGGACGCACACGACAGGAGGCGACGGTGGGCGACCCGGACCTCCTCGCCCCGGCCAGGACCGTCGAGACGATCCTCGTCGACCTGGGAGATCAGTCGGCGACCGGCTGCCTGCAGGTCTGCGACGAGGAGGGGGACGAGGCCGAGGTCTACCTGCGCGACGGGATGGTGTACGCGGTCTTCGTGCCAGGACGCCGCCCGATGCTCGGAGCCCGGCTGATCTCCTCCGGATCCCTCACCCCCGAGGCGCTCGCCGAGGCGTTGGAGGTCCAGCGAACCGAGCTGCAGGGCTGGAGGTTGGGCGAGCTGCTGGTCCACCTCGGGTACGTCGACCGGGTCGTCGTCGAGGCGTTCGTCTCCGAACAGGTACGCGACGGGCTGACCGACCTGCTGGGTTGGCCGGTGTCCTCGTGGAAGTTCCGCAAGTCCAAGAAGACTCGTCAGGACGTCGCTCCTCCCATCCCGGTCATCGAGCTGCTCGCCCAGCTGCACGACCGGCGGACCACCTGGGAGTCGATCGCCGCGGTAGTCGGTGGCGCGAGCGGTGTGCCGTTCCTGTCGTCCCGGTCAGGGGCCAGCGGAGACATCGTGCTGGACCCCCACGACTGGGCGTTGCTGTGCAAGATCGACGGGAACCGCAACCTGGCCGAGCTCGCCGGGGAGTGCGGGTTCACCCTGTTCGAGGCTGGCCAGGTGGTCCGCCACCTCGTCGCAGCCGGACTGGCCGATGTCCAGGAGCCGCTGGCCGATGCCGCCGACGTGTCACCAGACGAGGTGCGAGCCGCAGACGTCCCGGAGCCGGCCGCGTCGCACGGCGACCCGCTGGCCGTGGCCCTGGCCCAGATCTCCCAGACCGGTGCAACAGACCCCGAGGCCGACGACCAGGCCGACGACCAGAGCCACGCCGCGACAACCCTCGATGCGAGGTTCGCACTCGACCTGAGGGCTGAGCAGATGGAGAACGCCCACGACCTCCCCCTGATCCCACCGTGGTCGACCCTCGAGCCGGACCCGGTCGCCCGGCCGGTGTGGCCGGAGGCTGTGCCCGACATCGGCTCCGGCTCCGGCATCGGCTCCGGCAGCCTCGAAGGCCCCCGCACCTCGCACGACCCCGGTGCGGACCAGCCAGGCACTCCCGAGCTCGACGAGCTCGTCGCACCGGAGCCCGAGCTCGTCGCACCGGAGCCCGAGCTCGTCGAGCTGAAGACCGGCGCGCCCGAACGGCGAACGGCGGACGACGGCCTCGCTGACGAGATCGTGCCGGACGGGCTCTCCTTCGCCGCCGAGCTGCGGGCGCTGAGCCTCTCGTCACCCGCACCAGCGCCCGCCCACGATCGCGAGCCACCCTCGATCGACGACATCACCCCGGAGGAGACGGACGCGGGTGCGCCTGCGGACGAGGCCGGTGCGGACGAGGATGAGCTCTCCTCGCAACTCGGAGCGGGCACGACTGATCCGACCGCGGAGACGACCGACACGGCAGCGTTGCTGCGCGAGCTGTCCCGTCTGACCTTCGGCGAGGAGCCGGAGCCCAACCGGCCCGGCGCGACACCCCTGGCACCTCCCCGGCCCTCGGGCCCGCCGGTCGAGCCACCTCGGCGTCGCCGAGGCCTGTTCGGTCGCACCTGAACCAGCCCGGCACGATGGGGGCATGCGCGTACTGCTCCAACGGGTTGCCCGGGCGTCGGTCGCGGTGGACGGGGTCGAGGTCGGTTCGATCGACGGTCCGGGGCTGCTCGCCCTGGTCGCGGTCACCCATACCGACACCGACGCCGACGCCCGGCGGCTGGCCGACAAGAGCTACGACGTGAGGATCTTCGACGATGAGCGCTCGGCCGCCGAGCTCGGCGCCCCCGTGCTGGTGGTCAGCCAGTTCACGCTGTACGCGGACACGCGCCGGGGGCGGCGTCCGACGTGGTCGGCCGCCGCCCCGGCAGAGGTGGCCAGACCCCTGGTCGACCAGTACGCGGCAGCGCTCGTCCGCCGGGGCGCCCGTGTGGCCACCGGCGTGTTCGGCGCGGACATGGCCGTCACCCTGGTCAACGACGGACCGGTCACGCTCCTGCTGGAGACGTAGCCGCCCCCGCCGGTGCCCGGGTCACCCACGTCAGGCGGCGACGACAACCTCTTGGCCGGCCGGCTCGCCATCCACGTCCAGCGCCACGTCCACCGGGGTCGAACGCTTGACCAGGGCCATCGCCACCGGCCCGAGCTCGTAGTGGCGAACCGCCGAGGTGACGAACCCCACCGGCCGGCCGTCGAGCAGGACGGGGTCCCCGTGCACCGGCAGGGACGAGTCGGATCCGTCGAGGTGCAGCAGCACCAGCCGGCGCGGTGGTCGACCGAGGTTCACCACGCGAGCCACCGTTTCCTGCCCCCGATAGCACCCCTTGTCCAGATGGACCGCCCGGTCCAACCACCCCACCTCGTGCGGGATGGTCCGGTGGTCGGTCTCGAAGCCGAGCCGCGGGACGTGAGCGGCCACCCGCACCGCTTCCGCGGCCCAGGTGCCCGCCAGGTGCGCCACGGAGTCGGCCAGCCCCCCGAGCTGGTCTCGGGGGATGAACCGGTCCCGCCAGCACGGGCCGAGGACCGTGCGTCGCATCGGGTCGGGGTCAGCCTGGGCAGCGACGTCACGGACCACGGCCCACTGGTCGGTGACGTCGGCGACGTCGACCCGCAGCAGGAACTTCATGGAGCCCAAGAACGCCAGCAGCCCCGCGACCGTCCCCGGTTCGACGTGTGCCAGGACCGCCTGCCCGTCGTCAACGAGGGTGAGATGGTGCTCCACGTGCCCGTGCGGGCTCAGCAGGAGCGCCTCGGTGCCCTGACCCGGGGGCAGCTCGGCCAGGTGCTGGCTGGTGAGCGCATGCAGCCAGCCGAGACGGTCGGCGCCGGAGACGAGCAGCACGGGTCGGTGGGACAGGTCCACCATCGCCTGCCCGGCTACCAGCCAACGCTGCTCCCGCATGGGCTCGCCATAGTGCCAGGCGACCCCCGCGTCCGGCGGCCCGGCCTCGACCGCGCCCGGGCGGTCCAGGAGCGGGCTGCGCCAACCGGTCACCGTGAGCCCCTCACCCGAGGTCTTGCTGCGCCGACCGGCACTGCCGGCAACGGCCGAAGATCGCGAAATGCGCCACGTCGGTCTGGAAGTCGTACTCGCGTTCCAGGGCACCGACCAAGGGGTCCGCCACGGTGGACGGCACCTCGACCACCGCTCCGCAGTCACGGCACACCAGGTGCAGGTGCGCCTGGTCGGTCGCCGCGTGGTACGTCGGGGCGCCGTGGCCGAGGTGGGTGTGGCGGACCAGTCCCAGCTCCTCGAGCAGCTCGAGGGTGCGGTAGACGGTGGAGATGTTGACCCCCACGGCGGTCTGACGGACCTCCTCGAGGATCTCTTCCGAGGTGGCGTGCCGGCGTGCCGTGACGGCTTCGAGGACGAGCTGTCGCTGAGGGGTCAGCCGGTATCCGGCAGAGCGCAGCGCCCCCGGCCACTCGGGTGGGGCCTCGGCATCCGTCCCGGGCGCCCGCGGCACGCCCGGCACAGTCGGGGTCTCGGTACGTGACTGCGGCGGAGAAGGGCTCACGTGACGAGTGTAGGAGGGGGCCGTAGGGGTCCGACCCCGTCGACCCGTCGGAGCCGTGCCGAGCTGTGCGCGGCCAGCCCCGGGCCCCCGGCAGCCATGTCGAAGGCCCAGAGCAGATCCCCGTCCACCAGTCCGTACAACCGATGTCCGGCGTTGTACTCGGCAGCGCGTGGGCTGCGGACCACCACATCGGTCCGCAGCTCGAGGCGTGCCGAGCCGACCTGGCCGGTCCACAGCTCGAGGTAGCCGGTGGGGTGGGCCAACAGCACCTCCACCTCCCCGCTGGGCTCCGGCAGGATCCGCCAGTACCCGGTCTCCTCGGCGAGGAACCGGGTCAGGTCACCCGCGTCGTCCAGCTCCCAGGAGATCGCCCGATACCGCAGGAACGCCCCATCGCCGACCGAGAACTCTGCCTCCTGGCCGAACCGACGGGACTGCGCCCCCGGTTGGCCCACGATGCCCGCACCCTCCCACCGACCCACCATCCAGGCGAGCGGCACCAGCAAGGCAGGCAGGTCGTCGCCGATCGTGAACGTCACGAGCTCGTCCGAAGGGTCGGCGCCGGCCGCCGGCTCAGCGCTGACCCTTGAACAGCTTGTAGAGGACGTAGACGCTGAACCAGGCGATCACCAGGAACATCACCACGAGCAGCGCGGTGTAGGAGGCCTCGAGCACGTCGGCAGTCTAGGACGTCGCGGCCCGCGGCG
>JAJYSQ010000235.1 GCA_021793495.1 Actinomycetes bacterium | reverse complement strand
GGTTTGTATCTCGACGATCACGTCGTTGATCTTCACCGCGTCGCCCGGCTTGACCTTCCACGACACGATCTCGGCCTCGGTCAGGCCTTCCCCGACGTCCGGCAGGGCGAACTGCTCGCGATGGGCCATCGACAACTCTCCGGCGGTCTGGCCCGGGACGACGCCCGGGCGGGGTTCGATCGAGCCCGGGGATCCCGGGCGGGTACTTCAACGGGCACGTCAGACGTCAACGGGCACGTCAGACGTCAGTAGGACGCGACCCGGTCGATCGCGTCGAGCACCCGGTCCAGGTCGGGCAGGTACTCCTCCTCCAAGCGGGCCGGCGGGTAGGGCACGTCGAAGCCGCCGACCCGCAGGACAGGGGCCTCCAGCGAGTAGAAGCAGGCCTCGGTGATCCGCGCCGCCAGCTCGGCGCCCACCCCGAAGCTGACCGGTGCCTCGTGCAGCGTCACGGCCCGTCCGGTCCGGGCGACGGAGCCGGTGATCACCGGCAGGTCCAGCGGCGAGATGGACCGCAGGTCTACCACCTCTACCGAACGCCCCTCGCCCTCGGCCACGGCCGCGGCCTGGATCGCGGTGCGCACCATCGGCCCGTACGCGAACACCGAGACGTCGCGGCCGGGGCGGAGGACCCGGGCGGAGTGCAGCGGGTCGGCCGCACCCACGGAGAATCCGTCGGGGATCTCGGCCTTCTCCCAGTACCGGCGCTTGGGCTCCAGGAAGATGTACGGGTCGTCGGAGGCGATCGCCTGCTGGATCATCGCGTAGCCGTCCAATGCGTTGGAGCAGGCGACCACCTTCAGGCCCGGAGTGTGCGCGAACAACGCCTCGGGGCTCTCGCTGTGGTGCTCCACGGCGCCGATCCCGCCACCGAACGGGATCCGGATGACGATCGGCACCCGGACCTTGCCCAGGGACCGGTAGTGCATCTTCGCCACCTGGGAGACGATCTGGTCGAACCCCGGGAAGACGAACCCGTCGAACTGGATCTCGCAGACCGGCCGGTAGCCGCGCAGGGCCAAGCCCACCGCGGTGCCGATGATCCCGGACTCGGCCAGCGGGGTGTCGATCACCCGGTCCTCGCCGAAGTCCTTCTGCAACCCGTCGGTGACCCGGAACACCCCCCCGAGCCGTCCGACGTCCTCGCCCATGACGAGGACCTTCGGATCGTCCTCCATGGCCGTGCGCAGCCCCATGTTGATCGCCTTGGCAAGCGTGGTCTGGCCCATGGTCACCGCCCCTTCCCGCCGTGGCCGGCGGGCTCGAAGGAGTCCAGGTACGCGGCGTAGGCCGTCCGCTCCTCGCCCAGCAGCGCTGTCTGGTCGACGTACACGTGGTCGAACAGCGCGAGCGGGGCCGGATCGGGCATCGCCAGGCACTGGGCCCGGAGGTCCGCGGCCAACGTGTCGGACTCCGCGTCGATCTCGGCGAAGTAGGCGGAGTCCGCGATCCCGCTGCGCGCCAGGTACGCCTTGACCCGCTCGATCGGATCCTTGAGCCTCCACGCCTCGAGGTCCGCGGCGATCCGGTACCGGGTGGGGTCGTCGGAGGTGGTGTGCGCCCCCATCCGGTAGGTGTACGCCTCGATCAGGGTGGGGCCGCCGCCGGCACGCGCGGTGGCCAGCGCGGCCCGGGTGACCGCGTAGCAGGCCAGCACGTCGTTGCCGTCGACCCGTACGCCCGGGAACCCGAAGCCCTGGGCGCGCTGGTACAGCGGGATCCGGCTCTGCCGGGCCAGCGGCTCGGAGATGGCCCACTGGTTGTTCTGGCAGAAGAACACGACCGGGGCGTTGAACACGCTGGCCCACACGAAGGACTCGTTCACATCCCCCTGGCTGGTCGCCCCGTCGCCGAAGTACGCCACCACCGCCGTCCCCTGGTCCCCGTCCGGGCCCTGGCCCACCGCGCCGTCGCGCTGGATGCCCATCGCGTACCCCGTGGCGTGCAGCGTCTGGGCACCGATCACGATCGTGTACAGGTGGAAGTTGTGCTCGGTCGGGTCCCACCCCCCCTGGTCCACCCCGCGGAACAACCCGAGCAGCCGAATCGGGTCCACTCCCCGGGTCCAGGCCACCCCGTGCTCCCGGTAGGTCGGGAACACAAAGTCCTGCGGTTGCATGGCGCGCCCGGAACCGATCTGGGCGGCCTCCTGGCCGAGCAGTGACGCCCAGATGCCCAGCTCCCCCTGGCGCTGCAGCGCGGTGGCCTCGACATCGATCCGGCGGACCAGGACCAGGTCTCGGTAGAAGCCGCGCAGGTCGGCGTCGGTCAGGTCGGCGGCGTACCGGGAGTACTCCGGATGATCGAGCCGCTCGCCCTCGGGGGTGAGCAGCCGGACGAGCTGGGGATCGGCGACGGCGACCGTCCCCTGGGAGTGGATCGGGTCGGCGTGCGCCGGAGCGACCTGCGCGGCCGCGGCGCCCACGAGACTGTCGGACACGTGCCCTCCTGGTCTGCCGGCGACCGGGTTGGCCGGGCACCGACGCTGCGTGGCGGGGCTGGCTCGACGCACCCGCGCCGGGATGGTGCGCGACGTACGGCGGTGGGCTGGGACCCGACCGGTAGGTCGGAGGACAGCACCACCGCACAACGTACCCACGTCCACGCCGCCACGGCACCCCACCCCGGCCGTGATCGTGCCAGTCTTGGTGCCCGTGACCACCCCCGAGAACTCCGACCGGTCCCACGACCCTGCCCGGCGACCGACCCGGGTGTTCCTCCTCGACGACCACGAGGTGGTCCGCCGGGGGATCTACGACCTGCTCTCCCTCAGCGACGACCTGGAGGTGGTGGGCGAAGCCAGCACCGCGGCCGAGGCGCTCGCCCGCATCCGGGCCGTCCGCCCGGACGTCGCGGTGCTCGACGTCCGACTGCCCGACGGGTCCGGGGTCGAGGTGTGTCGCGAGGTGCGCTCGGCGATGCCCGAGGTCCGTTGCCTCATGCTGACCTCGTACGCCGACGACGAGGCGCTGTTCGACGCGATCGTGGCCGGAGCCGCCGGGTACGTGCTGAAGGACATCCGCGGTCACGACCTGGTCGATGCGGTGCGGTCGGTGGCCGCGGGACGTTCGCTGCTGGACCCGGGCGCCACGGCGCGGGTGCTCGAGCGGCTGCGCGCCGGGGACGCTCCCGACGAGCGGCTGACGGGCCTGACCGAGCAGGAGCAGCGGATCCTCGAGCTGATCGGCGAAGGCCTGACCAACCGCCAGATCGCCGCCGCGATGTTCCTGGCGGAGAAGACCATCAAGAACTACGTGTCCAGCCTGCTGGCGAAGCTGGGGATGCAGCGCCGCACGCAGGCAGCGGCATTCATCGTCCGGACCCAGGACCAGCAGGCGGCGCGCCACGGCGGGATCCCGCCGGCACCGGGACGACTCTAGGCAGGATCGCCGAGGGCGACCCACCAGTGCAGCCGGGTACCCGCGCCGGGCTGGCCGAGCAGGTGAGGAGCGGCCACCTCGATCTCCAGACCGCCGCCGAGCTCCTGGGCGCGCGCGGCCATGTTCGACAACCCCGAACGCCGACCCCCAGGAGCCACCCCGACGCCGTTGTCCACCACGTGCAGGCTCAACCGGCCCTCCCCCGCCTGGACCTCGACCTGGACCCGTCCGGCCTTCGCGTGCCGTGCCGCGTTGGACAACGCTTCGCGCAGCACGGCCAACAGGTGCTCGGCGGTGTCCGCCGGGACCAGCGCGTCGACCGGTCCCCGGAAGGAGACGCCTGGCTCGAACCCGAGGGGGCCCGCGGCACTGGCGACCTCGCCGAGCACCCGGGAGCGCAGCCCCGCTGCGTCGCGGACCGGGGAGGCGCCCAGGGCGAACACGGTGGTCCGCACCTCACGGATCGTCGCGTCCAGCTCGTCGACCGCCCGTTCCAGCCGGTCGGTGACCGTGGGGTCGCTGACCAGCCGGGTCACCCCCTGCAGCATCATCCCGGTGGCGAACAGCCGCTGGATCACCAGGTCGTGCAGGTCTCGGGCGATCCGGTCGCGGTCGGCGAACACGGCCAGGGTGGCCCGGTCCCGGTGGGCCTCGGCCAGCACCAGGGCCAACGAGGCTTGGCCGGCGAACGCCTCGGCCAGACCGATCCCCTCGGGGCGGAACTCGGGGCGCCCGCGTCGGCGCGCCGCGACCAGCACGCCCAGTGAACGCTCCCCGGAGACCAGGGGGACCAGGATCGCTGGTCCGAGCTCGACGTCGTCGGGCAGGCAGGCCCGCGGCTGCGCCGACAGGTCGGCCACCTCCAGGGTGGTCCGGCGCCGGTGGGCCTCGGCCACCAGGGTGTCGGGGGCGACTCGGTGGCCGACCAGGCGAGCACGGATCGGCAGG
>JAJYSQ010000234.1 GCA_021793495.1 Actinomycetes bacterium | reverse complement strand
TGCGCCAGGTGCACTACGTCGAGCTCTCGGACCGTGCGGACTTCAATGACCGGTTCGTCGACCAGCTCGCCTTCCCTGCCTGAACGAGATGGACCTGCCTGAACGAGATGGGGCGCGCGTGGACGAGATGGACCTGCCTGAACGAGATGGGGCGCGCGTGGACGATCAGGTAGCCGTCGTGGCCTGCGGCGCGCTGACCAGCCATATCCAAGGAGTGGTCAGGCGGCGCGGATGGCCGGTGCGGGTGTACTCGCTGCCACCGCTCCTGCACGATCGTCCCCGGCGCATCGCCGGTGCAGTCGAAGAACTCGGGCTCCGGGTGGCATCCCGTCACCGGGGGGTCGTGGTGGGCTACGCCGGGTGCGGGACTCGGGGGGAGCTCGATGAGGTCTGTGCCCGCCACGGCTGGCCCATGCTACGGGGGGCCCACTGCTACGACGTGTTCGCCGGTCCCGAGCAGGTCGCCGCGCTCGTCACCCAAGAGCCCGGGACCTACCTGCTCACCGACTACCTGGTGCGCTCGTTCCACCGCAGCGTCGTCGTCGAGCTCGGGCTCGACCGGTACCCGGAGCTACGAGCAGATTACTTCGGGCACTACCGGCGGGTCGTGTGGCTGGCCCAGCTTGCCGACCCCAGGTTGCGTGCGGCGGCCCGGGCCGCCGCCGCCTACCTGCACCTGCCGCTCCTGGAGATCCGCGTCGGCGAGGGGGGGCTCGAGGCCGGGCTCGAAGGGATGCTCATGCTGACGACCACCTCCTGACGCCCCGGTCTCCGGCTGCCCCCCCACGAGGGCGACCTGCAGCAGACGTGACCGCACCCGGTCTCCGTCCGCTCCCCGCCCGCGCGGACACTCCCCGGGACGGGGGGTGTCGTGCCGATGACCGGACGGCGGTTGCCTCGCTGGTCGGAGCTGGCCCCGGGCAGGGTGGCCGAGATGGTGGACCAGGTGCTGCTGGGCGTGACGTCGACGGCCGGGCTCACACCCGACCGGGCTCGGCTGCGCCAGGGCCGGTCGGGTCGGTGACCGGTTCGGCGCGCTAGCGACCTACGCTCCTAGCCGGTGGTCCTCCAGCCGGTCCGCCCGGCGCGCCGGACGGTGCGGACCGTCGCCAGGAAGCGGGCGCTCGGTGGTGGCGGCGATCGCCCGCATCCGCGCCGCGGGGCTGGCCGGGTTCGGCTCACGGCCCGGCAGGTCGGTGGACACGCGTCGGAACTGACGGTTCATGCTGCGCCACAGGAAGAAGATGGCCAGGGCCAGCAGCACGAAGATGCCCATGCCGATGAACCCTGGACCGGACGGACCGTTCGGCTGCGGACCGTCGATCTGGTCGAGGCCCGCGAGCAGGATCCCTGCCGCGACGTGCATGACACTCCTCTGCTCGGTCCTGGCCTACCGGATCAGGCGTGCTCACTGGCGCCCCGCCGATACGGTACGCCCCTACCTCACACCGGCGAACAGGTCGTCCTCCTCGACCGCCACCGGCACCCGGCTCGCCGCGAGCTCGTAGTCCTCGGTGGGCCAGACCCGGCGCTCGATGTCGCGCGGGACGGCGAACCATCCACCGTCCGGGTCGACCTGGCTGGCATGAGCGCGCAGCGCGGCATCCCGCTGGTCGAAGAAGTCAGCGACCGGCACCCGGGTGGTCACGCGCCGGTCTGGCCGGTCACCCCAGGCTGCCAGCCGGTCGGCGTACGGAGAAGGCCGGCCCGTGGAGACGATGGCCTCGTGCAGCGCTTGGATCCGTGGACGGGAGAACGTCTGCACGTAGTACAGCTTGGATGGCGTCCACGGCGCCGATGCTCCGGGGTAGCGCCGTGGGTCGCCGGCGGCCTCGAACGCCTCCACCGCCACCCGATGGGTCATCACATGGTCGGGGTGCGGGTAGCCGCCGTTCTCGTCATAGGTGACGACCACCTGTGGGCGGAACTGGCGTACCAGTTCCACCAGGGGCGCGGCCGCCTGCTCCAACGGCAGCGACGCGAAGCACCTCTCGGGCAAGGGCGGACGTGCACCGTCCAGGTCTGGCTCGGGGTAGCCAGAGTCGACGAACCCCAGCCAGACGTGCCGCACGCCGAGCGCTGCGGCCGCGGCGGCCATCTCTCGACGACGCGCGGCCGCCAGGTCGGCGTTGAGCTCCGGGTCGTCGACGAGCCGAGGGTTGAGGATGCTGCCACGTTCCCCACCCGTGCAGGTCGCCACCAGGACTCCGGCACCGGCGTGGGCGTACCGAGCCAGGGAGGCCGCCCCCTTGCTCGACTCATCGTCCGGATGGGCGTGCACGGCCAGGAGCCGCAACGAGCGTGCGGAGCGGGTCGACGGCATCGTGGCCCGCGAGCCGTCGACGGGCGCGGTGGTAGGCATCCCCCGATTCTCGCCTACCCTCGGGAGGCGTGAGCACACTGCCTCCCGCCGGTCCGGCACCCGCACCCGGTCCCGCAACCGCGCGACGCTTGACATCGGCCCAGCTCGCCGACCGGTACGGCCGCGCCGGGCGGGGCCGACGGCTGGTGGGCCTGGGCGTGGTGGCGTCCATCGTGCTGGCGTCGGCGGCCTGGGGGACCTGGGCATGGCTGGGGGCCCACAACCGCGGGGTGAGCGGCATGCTCCTGGCGTACACGGTGGTGAACGCCGCAACGGTCAAGGCCACCCTGGACGTGGAGAAGAACCCAGGCGTCGCAGCCCGGTGCGAGGTGGACGTGTACGGGCAGTACCAGTCGGTCGTGGGACGGGGGTATGCGGTGCTCGGACTGGACCAGAACATCCACGGCCGGTACCTGGTGACCATCCCGACGACGGAACGGGCGATCGCGGCGAAGCTCACCGGCTGCACCGTCACAGCACGAGGCTGATCCCCGCCTACCCGCTCCCGCGGACCCGCCGACGCCACCTTCGCGGGAGCACGGTGTTGCCAGCCACCCTCCTCGGGGCGCAGTGTTGCTAGCCTCAGCCCCCACCCACCACGGGTGGGCCTCACCCGAAGAACATCCGAAGGAGAACTCCCGTGGCCCAGACCGAGGGCAAGGTGACCTGGCTGACGCAGGAGGCGTACGGCCGGCTGAAGGCCGAGCTCGACCACCTCGCGGGGCCAGGACGCATCGAGATCTCGAAGAAGATCGAGCTGGCCCGCGAGGAAGGCGACCTCCGGGAGAACGGCGGGTACCACGCCGCCAAGGAGGAACAGGGCAAGCAGGAGGCCCGGATCCGCCAGCTCCAGGCGTTGCTGGAGAACGCCCAGGTGGGCCAGGCCCCCCCGGACGACGGCGTCGTCGAACCCGGCATGCTGGTCACCGCACGAGTCGGTGAGACGACCATCACCTTCCTGCTGGGACCACGCGAGATCTCTGCCGGGCAGTACCCGGTCTACTCCGAGGCCTCGCCGCTGGGCGCGGCCATCCTGGGCAAGCGCGCCGGGCAGAGCGCCGTCTACCACACGCCAGCGGGCAAGGATGTCACCGTGGCCGTGCTGGAGGCGACCCCGTTCTCGGGCTGAGGTTCTCCGGCTGAGGCGTTCGTCGTCCTCCGGTGCAGGCGCCGGTCAGCCGGAGGACGACGCGGTGGAGTCGAGGGCCGGGGCGTACCCGGCTCGGCCCAGAGCCGCCACCACCTGCTCGGCGTGCGCCGGGCCGCGGGTCTCGACCTGGACGGAGATCTCGACCTCGTCGACCCGCAGCCGGGGATCGGTGCGCCGGTGCTCGACCTCGACAACGTTCGCGTCGCTCGCGGCCAAGGCTGCCAGCAGGGTGGCCAGCGCGCCAGGCCGGTCGGCGACCCGGACCCGCAAGGACAGGTACCTGCCGGCCGCGGCCATCCCGTGGGCGAGCAGGCGCCACAGCAGCAGCGGGTCGACGTTGCCGCCGGACAGCACCGACACCACCGGTGGTCGCACGGCCTCGGGGTGCTCGAACAGGGCAGCCACGCCGGCGGCGCCTGCGGGCTCGACGAGCATCTTCGAACGCTCCAGCAGCAGCAGCACCGCGGTCGACAACGACTCTTCGCTGACGGTCAGGACCGGGTTGCCCAGGGTCGAGACGACCGCGAAGGGCACCGCACCGGGTCGCCCGACCGCGATCCCGTCGGCCATCGTGGCCATCGTGGCCAACGGCACCGGCCGGCCCGCCGCCAGGGATCCCGGATACGCTGCCGCAGCGGCGGCCTGGACACCGATGACGCGCACGTCCGGGCGGGCGTCGGCGACCGACAGGGAGATGCCGGCGAGCAGCCCGCCGCCGCCGGTGCCCACCAGGATCGTGGCCACGTCCGGACACTGCTCGAGGATCTCCAGCCCGACCGTGCCCTGTCCGGCCACGATGTCCGCGTGGTCGAACGGATGGATGAGGACCGCGCCGGTGCGCGCGGCGTACTCCTCGG
>JAJYSQ010000233.1 GCA_021793495.1 Actinomycetes bacterium | reverse complement strand
GATCTCGATCGCGACCCGCCCGTACCCGGCCGGTGTCGAGCCGCGTACCTCGACACCCATCGGGTACACCCCGAAGGGGCCGAGCCCCAAGGAGCTCAGCGGGACGTCGAGGACGAACCCCACGCTGGCCCCCGCCGCGAGGGTGGGCCTCGGGTGCACCAGCGATCCGGTCACCGGCACGCCATCCTCGGGCATGGCCCCCGAGCTCATCGCCTGCAGCTCGCTGCGGCTGCTGATCGGGATGACCGACAACCGCAGCCGGACGGAGAGCTCGGCGATCGGGGTCGACCCATGGTTCGTCACCGTCCCGGTGACGCGGAGCCGCTGGCCGGGGGTCGGCACCCGTGGGCTGATGGCGTCGATCGCCACGCTGACCCCCGTGGTCGCCGCGCGTGCCGGCACCGGTGCCAGCTGGCCCAGGCCCGCGACGATCGTGGCCAGCAGGACCAGGAGGACGGCCCCGACCCCCAGGCGAGGGATCCCGGCACCGGGGCGGCGTCTCACGCGCTGCGGGCGAGCAACGCCCCGGCGGAGCGAGCCAGGCGTTGTTCGTCGGGGTAGGCGAGCCGGTCCGGCAGATCGCTCAACAGCACCCAGGCGACCGCGTCCACCTCCCGGTCGTCACCGCGCAGCTGGCCGTCGAGCCGCTCGAGCAGGAAGTGGTGGACGGTCTTGTGCACCCGGCGGTTCTCGGCGATGAACCAGAAGTCCAGGGTGCCCAGCTCGGCCAGCACCCGGGCCGTGATCCCGGTCTCCTCGGCGACCTCGCGCACCGCCGTGTCCACGATGGACTCGCCAGGCTCCACGTGCCCCTTGGGCAGCGTCCAGTCCAGCCCGCCACGACGGTTGCGCCGGGCGATCAGGGCGACCTGTGGGCTGCTGCCGCGTCGGTCCACCACGATCCCGCCCGCGCTGGTCTCGTCGACCGTGGGCATCCGGCGCCGCGCCGGCCGCGAGGGCGGGGTGGGGCGTGGACGCGCGTCGGGGCTCACTCGGTCAGGGTAACCGGGGCCCGCGCTCTACCCTTGTCCCTCGTGGTCGAGCCCTGGTCCGCCCCTGACGGCGCCCCTGCCGGCACCGACCTGGACCTGGCTGCTGCGCAGCGCCGGGCACTGGGTGAGCTGGTCGAGGTCCCCCCGGTGGCCGTCGACCTCGCCGACCGGTTCGTCGCTGCCGGGTACGAGCTGGCACTGGTGGGCGGGTCGGTGCGCGACGCGCTCCTGGGCCGGTCCGACGTGCCGGACCTGGACTTCGCTACCGACGCTCGTCCCGAGCAGGTCCAGCAGCTGCTGGCCGGGTGGGCCGACGACCTGTGGGACGTCGGGATCGCGTTCGGTACGGTCGGAGCGCGCCGGGACGGGACGAACCTGGAGATCACCACGTACCGGGCCGAGGCCTACCGGGCCGGCTCGCGCAAGCCGGCGGTGACGTACGGCCAGAGCCTCGCCGACGACCTGGGCCGGCGGGACTTCACCATCAACGCCTTGGCGCTGCGGCTGCCCGGCCGTGAGCTGGTCGACCTGTTCGGCGGGATCGCCGATCTGACCCGGCGCCGGCTGGTGACCCCGGGGCGGGCGGAGGACTCGTTCGCCGATGACCCGCTGCGGATGCTGCGTGCCGCTCGGTTCACCGCCCAGCTGGGCCTCCAGGTGGACCCGGAGGTGGTCTCGGCCATGCGGGCGATGGCCGCCACCCTGTCGAGCGTGTCGGCCGAGCGGGTCCGCGGCGAGCTGGTCAAGCTGGTGTGCGCGCCGGACCCGCGATCCGGGCTGGAGCTCATGGTCGGTACGAACCTGGCCGACGTCGTGCTGCCCGAGCTGCCCGCACTGCGGTTGGAGATCGACGAGCACCATCGGCACAAGGACGTGTACGAGCACACGCTGATCGTCCTGGAGCAGGCGATCGAGCTGGCCGAGCGCCGAGGTGACGAGGCACCGGGGCGGTGTGACGTGGTGCTGCGGCTGGCCGCCCTGCTGCACGACGTGGGCAAGCCACGGACCCGACGGTTCGAGCCGGACGGGCGGGTCTCCTTCCACCACCACGAGGTCGAGGGGGCGAAGCTCACCCGGGCCCGGCTGCGTGCGCTGCACTTCCCCAAGGAGACCGTCGAGCAGGTGGCCGAGCTGGTCGAGCTGCACCTGCGTTTCCACGGGTACTCCGAGGGTGAGTGGACCGACTCGGCGGTGCGGCGGTACGTCCGTGACGCCGGCGACCAGCTCGAGCGGCTGCACGTGCTGACCCGTGCGGACTGCACGACCCGCAACCGGCGCAAGGCGACCGCCTTGGCTCGTGCCTACGATTCTCTGGAGGAGCGGATCGCCGGGCTCGCCGAGGTCGAGCAGCTCGCCACCATCCGTCCCGACCTCGACGGCAACGAGATCATGGCTCTGCTGGGGGTGGGGCCCGGTCCCGTCGTGGGGCGGGCGTACCGGTTCCTGTTGGACCGCAGGCTGGACCGTGGCCCGGTCGATGCGGGGCAGGCCCGCGCGGAGCTGGCCGAGTGGTGGGCTGCTCAGCCGGGGTCGGACACCGGGTCGGCCGAGGTTCGACGGCCCCTCCCAGTCACGGAGGACTGATCCGGCAGGGTCGATTCCCCAGTACGCCAGTACCAGATTGCGGTGATGGCATAGACCACGACCACCGCCCCGACCAGCAGGTAGGACTTGCCGCTCGCCGGGAGCGCGGCGGCCGCGGCGATGGTGGCCAGCACGAAGCTGACGTTGAAGATGATGTCGTAGAGAGCGAAGACCCGCCCACGATAGGCATCGTCGATGTCGAGCTGGACGATCGCGCTGACCCCGATGGTCAGGCTCTGGGCCACGATGCCGAGCAGCCCGGCACCGATGATCAGTGGTACGACCTGGAAGGGGGTGGCCAGCACCGCCTCGGCCAGCGCTGCGGCCCCCAGCAGCGCCGCCAGCCACCGGCTGACCGGCAGGTGGGTCCCGACCGCCGGGGTCGCTACCGCGCCCAGCAGGTACCCGAGCGCCGAGGCCGCTACCGCGGCCGAGAGGCCGAGCAGTCCCGATGCGGAACCGGCCGAGTGGGCGAAGTAGTTGCGGAACAGCAGGACCGTGGAGATGGTCGCCAGCCCGTAGGCGAACCGGTGGGCGGCGAGGGCGACCAGCGAGGAGCGTGCTCGGCGACGGTGGGCGACGTGCCAGGTGCCATCGGCGATGCCCCGAGCCACCGAGCGCAGCGCCTCACGCGTCGCCGGGCGCGCGCCGGTCAGGTCAGGTCCGAGGAGGTCCCGGGGCATGCGCAGGGCGCTCAGGCCGGCAACGACGTACAGCACGATCGTGATGACGACGAGCAGAGCGTCGACCCAGGGGGCCCCACCCAGGGCGATCCGCAGCCCCGCGCCGATGGCCAGTCCGCCGACGGTGGCCGCGATCGTTCCTGAGGTGACCGAGACCGAGTTGGCCAGCACGAGGTCACCGGGATCGGTGACCACGCTGGGCAGGGCCGCGGACAGCGCGGAGAGCACGAACCGGTTCACCGAGAGCACGACCAGCCCGGAGGCGAAGAAATCCGGCCCGGAGCGGTCGGTGAGCACGAAGCCAGCCAGCGCCACGGCGAGCAGGGCTCGCACCAGGTTGGCCTTGACCAGCACCTGGCGGCGGCGCCAACGGTCCAACAGGACCCCCGCGAAGGGATCGACCAGCGAGTACGGCAGCAGCAGCGTGGTGAAGGCGACGGCGGCCTTGCCGGACGTGGTGGCGTTCTCGGGGTTGAAGAAGACGTAGGAGCCGATCGCCACGGTGATCACGCCGTCGCCGACCTGGCCGACGATGCGGGTCAGGTACAGCCGACGGAACATCGGCGTGGTGGCCAGCACCCGGAGCCCACGGGTCCACCTCATCTGGCCAGCCTACGGTGGGGGCCCGTGGGGCCGTCGTGCTCGACGGCCCCACGGGTGACGCCCCGGGGTCAGCGCTCGATCTCGCCGGCGATGAACCGCTCCACGGCCTCGCGTGCCTCGTCGTCGCGGTACTGCTCGGGCGGAGACTTCATGAAGTAGCTCGACGCCGAGAGCAGCGGCCCGCCGACGCCGCGGTCCTTGGCGATCTTCGCGCACCGCAGGGCGTCGATCACCACGCCGGCGGAGTTCGGTGAGTCCCAGACCTCCAGCTTGTACTCGAGGTTCAGCGGTACGTCGCCGAAGGCGCGGCCCTCGAGCCGGACGTAGGCCCACTTGCGGTCGTCGAGCCAGCTGACGTAGTCGCTGGGCCCGATGTGGATGTTGCGCTTCCCGATGTCGTACGAGATCTGGCTGGTGACCGACTGGGTCTTGGAGATCTTCTTGGACTCCAGGCGCTCGCGCTCGAGCATGTTCATGAAGTCCATGTTCCCGCCGACGTTGAGCTGCA
>JAJYSQ010000232.1 GCA_021793495.1 Actinomycetes bacterium | reverse complement strand
ACCAGGTCGTAGTGACCGGCGAGGACCCCAGCGGCGGCGAAGTGCACGGCCTGCTGGCTGGACCCGCACTGCCGGTCGATGGTGACCCCGACCACGCTCTCCGGCCACCCGGCGGCCAGCGCGGCATACCGCGCCACGTTCAACGACTGCTCCCCGACCTGGTCCACGCACCCCCAGATCACGTCGTCCACATCGGCTGGGTCCAGGCCGTTGCGGGTCACCAGGGCCTCGAGCACCACCGCGGACAGGTCCACCGGGTGCACATCGCACAGGGCCCCGTTGCGCCTGCCCACCGGGGTGCGGACCGCGTCGACGATCACCGCGTCACGCATCGTTCCTCCCTCTGGCGCTCACACCGGGGTCCCGGTGCCGCGTACCTCGTCCAGCACCTCGCGCATCGGCACCGTGGCCTCCAGACCGGCCATCAACGCCAACGTCCCCATGATGGCGCGGTGCTCGAGCAGGTAGGTCGGGGGGAAGCGAAGCCGGGTCATACCTGCCAAGGTCACGGTTGGCTCGCGGAAGGAGCCGGCGCGCTCCGACAACCAGGTGCGGGAGAAGCGAAACTGCGGCTCGGTGTAGAGCCGGGTGTCCACCTCCAGCAGGCCGGCCAGCTGCTCGCCGGTCACCGCCGGGTCGAGCATGCCGGCGATCACCCACTCCTCCCGGACCAGGTCGTACCGGTCAGCGGCGGCCTCGGCCAGGGTCGCGGCGAACAACGACGCGAACCTGCCGGCCCCCACGCCGATCGAGCCGAAGTCCATCACGCCCAGCTCGCCGTCGGGAGTCAGCCGGAAGTTGCCGGGGTGCGGGTCCGCGTGGATCGCGCCCACCCGGTGCGGGGACCAGAAGGCGAACCGGGCGAGCAGGTCCCCGGCCCGGTCCCGGTCGCCTGGTGCCCCCTGCGCCATCACGGTCGACAACGGAGTGCCGTCCAGCCACTCGGTGACCAGCAGGGACTCCGAGGCGTAGCGGACCGTGGGGATCCGGATCGGGTAGTCCGTCCAGGCGTGCGCGAACCGCGTCGCCCAGCCGGCCTCGAAGGTGTAGTCCAGCTCCTCGGCCAGCCGGGCACCGTGCTCGGCCAGCAGCGCCTTCACGTCGATCGTGGGCAGCACCCGCGACATCAGCGGCACCATGGACCGCAGGGTGGCCATGTCCGACCGGACCACCTTCCGGGCCTCGGGGTACCGGATCTTGATCGCCACGTCCGAACCGTCCGTCCACACCGCTCGGTGGACCTGCCCGAGGCTGGCGGCCGCGACCGCGACCGGATCCACCTGCACGCCGGCCGGCAGCTGGTCCACCAGCGTGGTGAGCGTGTCGAACGGCACCGGGTCGCCCTGCTCGTACAACCGGGTCAACGGGGCGAGCAGGTTCTTCTCGTCGTCACCGAACGCCGCGGAGAACAGCCCGAGGATCTGGCCGAACTTCATCGCCGGCCCACGGGTACGGGCCAGGGTGGCGACCACCTTCTCCACGGACGCCGCGGTGGCGTGGTCGAACGCGCCGGTGCGGTCCGCGCCCAGAGCGGTCTTGGCCGCGGCCGAGGCCACCCGGGCCCCCACTCCCACGGGCAGGGTGGCCAGGCTGACCGCACGACGCACCAGACCCATGTCCCTACTCTCGCCTACCCAGTCGCCGGCAGCCACCGGGGGTGACCGGCGAGCCGATCCCTGGCCGAGACGAGGACCAGTCACCGCGGGGCGGCGCGTCGCGGCAACGCCCGGGTGGCCGAGAGCAGGGCGCCGACCCCCATCAGGACGACCGAGGCGTAGAACGCGGCGTGGATGGCGTGGGTGAAGGCACCCGAGGTGCTGGCTGGCAGCGTCGTGGTCCCGACGAAGATCGCGAACGCTGTCGCCTTGGGGATGTCGTGGGAGGCGACCAGGATCGCCATCGCGAAGGAGAACACCATGCCGATGTTCGCGAAGGTACGCAGCATCCCCGAGGCGATGCCGTAGCTGCCGGGGGGCGCGGCCTTCATCACCGCAGAGTTGTTCGACGGGAAGAACGCCCCCGAGCCGATCGATCCCACCACGTACGCCGCGGACAGCACCCACAGAGGGGTCACGGTGCCCAGCTGCGCGTACGCGATCAGCGCCACCGCCTGGATGCCCAGCCCCACGGTCGCCGGCAGCACGGCGCCACGTCGGTCGGCCACCCGCCCGGCCCACGGCCCGACGATCCCGCCGACCACGTACCCGGGGACCAGCAGCAGGGAGGCGTCGATCGGGCTGAGCCGACGCACGCCCTGCAGGTACATCAGCAGCAGGAACAAGACCGCGAAGCTCGCCAGGCTCTGCAGCGCCGCGGCGAGCAGGGACGGGGTCATGGTGGGCACCCGGAACAACCCGAGGTCGAGCATCGGCTCGGCCTGGCGACGCTCCACGAGGACGAACACGACCAGCATCGCGATCCCGCCGACCAGGTACCCGAGCACGCTCGCGTCCAGCGGGTGCGAGGTGAGCCGGATCATCGCCCACAGCAGGCCGAACAGCCCGGCCGCGAGCGTGAGCATCCCGGCTACGTCCAGCCGGCGCTGCTGGCGTGGCGAACGGTCCACGAGCACCCGCTGGGCGACCGCCAGCGCGACCAGCCCGATCGGTACGTTGATCCAGAACACCCACCGCCAGGAGGTGTAGGTGACGATGATCCCGCCGAGAACGACGCCGAGCACCGCACCGGTGTTCCACCCGATCGCGTTGAACCCGTAGGCCCGGCCACGCTCCTCCGGCGGGAAGGTGTCGGCGATCACGGCGCCCGCGTTGGCCGCGATCAACCCACCGCCCAGGCCCTGCAGCAGCCGGAAGCCGATGATCGACACCTCGTCCCAGGCCAACGCGCACGCCAGCGAGCCGATCACGAACACGACGAACCCCGCCTTGTACATCCGTACCCGGCCGAACATGTCTCCCAGGCGCCCGACCTGGGCAGAGATCAGCGTGATCACCAGCAGGTACCCGATGATCACCCAGATCACGGAGGCGAGCCCCACGTGCAACGAGCGTTGGATCTCCGGCAGGGCGAGCACCACGATCGTGGTGTCCACCGCGGTGATCAGCACCCCCACCACGATGACCAGCAGGGCCAGCCCGGTCCGAGGCTCGGACGTGCCCGCCGCGATCGGCCCGGGCTGCTGCGCCGAGGTGCTCAACCCGGGGACCTCCTCGCCTGCACCCGTCTGTCCTCGCCGTGCACCCCCGGGAGGTCGTCGAGGTCCACCACCACGGGAGCGTGGTCGGAGGCGCCGGTGCCGCGACGAGCCTCACGGTCGACGTACGCGTCGCGAACCCCCGCACCGACCCCGGGGGTGGCATACACCAGGTCGATGCGCATCCCGAAGTCTTGACGGAACGCACCGCCCCGGTAGTCCCAGAACGTGTAGGGCCGGCGTTCCCCCTGGCCGTGCGGGACCACGTCGACCAGGCCGAGGTCGCGCAGCCGAGCCAGCGCCTGTCGTTCGGCCGGGGTCACGTGAGTCGCCCCGGCAAACACCGCGGGGTCCCACACGTCCTCGTCGGTCGGTGCCACGTTCAGGTCGCCGCAGGCCACGGTGGGCTCGCCCCGTCCCACCGGACCGGCGACCGCGGCGGCGTACGCCTCCAACCAGGCCAGCTTGTAGAGGAAGTGCGGGTCGTCCACGGAGCGCCCGTTGGGTACGTACAGCGACCAGACCCGTAGGCCGGCGCAGGTGGCCGCGATCGCCCGGGCCTCGGGTCCGGGAAACCCCGGCTCGCCCGGGAATCCACGGACGACGTCGGCCAGCCCGACCCGGGACAGCACCGCGACGCCGTTCCACTGCCCGGTCCCGTACGCGGCCACCTCGTACCCCAGCTCCTCGACCGCTGCGGACGGGAAGGCGTCGCTGGCACACTTGGTCTCCTGCAGGCACACCACGTCCGGACCGACCGTTCCCAGCCAGTCGAGCAGCCGCGGCAGCCGAGCTCGCACCGAGTTCACGTTCCATGTCGCCAGGCGCACCGCAGAAGTCTGGCACGTCGTGGGCTCACCGGCTCCGTGGGCTCGTCGACGTCGTGGGCTCACCGGCTCCGTGGCTGGGGGACACTGTGGGGGACACGGTGAACGTTCGGGGCGCGGTGGACGCCGGACGGGACCGTCGGATGGGAGAGGTGGGACGACCGTGCTGAACCCTGACGACCTCTACGACCTGGCACCGGGTGCCGTCGACCTGGACCGTCCGGTGCTGCTCGTCGTGCTCAACGGGTTCGTCGACGCCGGTGGCGCCACCCGGATCCTCCGCGACCACCTGGTCGGGACCCTCGGCAGCAGCGTGGTGGCCACGTTCGACCTCGACCAGCTGCTGGACTACCGGTCGCGTCGCCCGCCGATGCTGCTGGTCAAGGACCACTGGG
>JAJYSQ010000231.1 GCA_021793495.1 Actinomycetes bacterium | reverse complement strand
GGTGGAGGTCACGGCCGTGACCCCGGCACCCAGCAGCCGGAGGTAGGTGCGGCTGCCGACCTTGGCCGGCGCGGTGAGGATGCGTAGGAAGCGCCCATCGAGGAAGGAGCCCAACCGTCTCGGGGCGTCCAGGAAGTCCAGTGCGGATCGGCTCGGCGGTGTGTCCACCACGATCAGGTCCCAGCGACCGGTCCGGTCCCCCTCAGCGCGCAGCTGACCGAGCTTCTCCATCGCCATGTACTCCTGGGTCCCGGCGAACGAGCTGGACAGCGACTGGTAGAAGGGGTTCGCCAGGATCTGTTCGGCCTTTGCCGCGCTCGTGTGCGTGAGCACGATCTCGTCGAAGGTCCGCTTCATGTCCAGCATCATCGCGTGCAGGTCTCCGCCGGCCGACCGATCCACCCGGGGCACCTGCCGCGGGGTGTTGTCCAGGTGCTCCAGCCCCATCGACTGGGCCAGCCGGCGAGCCGGGTCGATGGTCAGCACGACGACGCGCCGGCCACGCTCGGCGGCACGCAGGGCGGCCGCGGCCGCGGTCGTCGTCTTGCCCACCCCGCCCGATCCGCAGCAGACCACGATGCGAGTCCTCGGGTCATCGAACAGCCGGTCCGTGTCCAGCCGCTGCCCGTCGCGCCGTCCCGAGTACCCGACGGCGGAGGCGTTCATCGCGCTCCCGAGGTGGCCGGATCCGGGTCCGAGATGCGTACACCCTGGGAGATCAGTGCCCGTGCCAGGGCGTAGAGCCCACCGAGATCGACGCCGTCGGGCAAGGTCGGGAGCTCGAGCACCGGCCGACCAGCCGCAGACAGCCGCCGGCGTTGCCGACGCTGCGCAGCCGCGCCGACCGCCTGTTCCTGTGCCTCCGACACCAGCCGTGAGACCACGGCTGGTGTCGGGTCCAGCCCGGCGGTCAACAGCCCGGCTCGTACCTGCTCGGGGTCCAGCCTCCCGTCGCGGGCGGCAGCCAGATCGGCGGCACGCAGCCTCGAGACCTGCTTGAGGTTCACGATGATCGCCCCGACCGGCAACCCGACGCGGGTCAGCTCGGCCACGCCGTCCAGGGTCTCCTGGACCGGCATCTCCTCCAGCACGCAGGCCAGATGAACCGCGGTGCGCGGTGAGCGAAGCATGTTCATGATCGACTCGGCCTGGCCGTGGATCGGTCCGACCCGAGCGAGCCCGACCACCTCGGAGTTGACGTTGAGGAACCGGGCGATCCGCCCGGTCGGCGGGGCATCCATGACGACCGCGTCGAACGCGAACCCACCGGAGGAGTCACGGCGGCGTGCCGCCTCGTACGCCTTGCCGGTCAGCAGCACGTCCCGCAGCCCCGGGGCGATCGTCGTCGCGAAGTCGATGGCCCCGAGCCGGCGCAGGGCCGAGCCGGCGCGGCCCAGGTGGTAGAAGAGGTCGAGGTACTCCAGCAGGGCCTGCTCGGGGTCGATCGCCAGTCCGTAGACGTCGCCGCCGTCCGGGGCGACCGCCACCGGCACTTCTTCGTACCCCGTCGGTGGGGTGTCGAACAGCCGGGCGATCCCACCGCGCCCCTCGACCTCCACCAGCAGGGTGCGTCGACCTCCGGAGGCCAAGGCGATGGCCAGCGCTGCGGCCACGGTGGTCTTGCCGGTCCCACCCTTGCCGGTCACCACATGCAGCCGGACCCCGTCGACCGCCTCGCGAACCTCGGGAGCGACCGTGCCCTGCCGTGTCCGGGTCGACCCGTTGGGGGTCGACACGGTCGAGACGGGGCTCATGCTGCTGAAGGGTATCCGTGCCCCGGCTAGGGTGCCTGTCATGGCCAAGTGGGAGTACGCGACCGTGCCGCTTCTCGTGCACGCGACCAAGCAGATCCTGGACACCTGGGGTGAGGACGGCTGGGAGCTGGTCACCGTCCTGCCCGGCCCCAGTGGTGATCAGCTCGTCGCCTACCTCAAGAGGAGCCTGGGATGAGCCCGGGGGTTCTCGACCCCGCGAGCGAGGGCCCGCTGGCCCGATTGGCGGCGCTCGGGCTGCGGCTGCCGCCGGTGGCCTCCCCGGTCGCGGCGTACCTGCCCGCCGTACGGGTCGGCGACCTGGTCTGGACCTCGGGTCAGCTCCCGATGGTGGCCGGTGCCTTGGCCGTGACCGGCAAGGTTGGCGCCGAGGTGGACCCGGAGCAGGCTCACGACCTGGCCCGGGTGTGTGCGCTGAACGCCTTGGCCGCTGTCGCGTCGGTCGTGGGTGATCTCACCCAGGTCCGTCGCGTGGTGAAGGTCGTGGGGTTCGTGGCCAGCGCTCCTGGTTTCACCGGTCAGCCCGCGGTGGTCAACGGGGCCAGCGAGCTGCTGGCCGCGGTGTTCGGCGACGCGGGGCGTCATGCCCGCAGTGCCGTGGGGGTAGCCGCGTTGCCGTTGGACTCCCCGGTCGAGGTGGAGATCGTCGTCGACGTGGGCGGCGTACCGGGCCAGGGTGGTGGCTGAGAGGCAGCTGCCGGCGAACCGACAGCCGCTCCGGTGCGCCCTCGGGGTGGGACCGTGACCGGATCGTGGCCCGGCGTGGTCGTACGATCCGAGGGTGAGCAGGCCCGGGTCGATCGACCCGTCGTCCGTCGAGCTACCGGCTCCGCTGGCCCGGCGGGCCTACGAGTACGTGACGACGAGTGGTTCCGGCCGGCACCCCGCGCCGGCCCGGGCGGCAGCCAGCGTGGTGCTCCTGCGCGATGGCCCACCCGGGGTGGGCGGGCTGGAGGTGTTCCTGCTCACCCGAGCGAGCTCCATGGCGTTCGCCCCCGGGGTCCCGGTCTTCCCAGGCGGCTCGGTGGATCCCGGGGATGCCGACGCTCCTCCCTGGTGGGGTCCGGAGCCCGCGGTGTTCGCCGGCAAGCTCGGCGCGACGCCCGGCGAGGCCCAGGCGCTCGTGGTGGCCGCGGTGCGCGAGACGTTCGAGGAGACCGGGGTGCTGCTGGCGGGACTGCCGGGCGGCCCGATGGTCTCCGGGACTCATCGCCCGGAGTGGGAGCGGGACCGGGTAGCCGTCGCTGCGCACGAGATCTCGCTGGGCAGGCTGCTCCGCGATCGGGGCCTCGTGCTCCGTGCCGATCTGCTCGTCCCCTGGGCGCACTGGGTGACCCCGTTGTTCGAGCCGAGGCGCTACGACACCCGGTTCCTGGTCGCCGCCCTCCCCGAGGGACAGGTGGCCCGGGACCCGAGCACGGAGTCGGCGCACGCCGCCTGGGTAGCCCCGGCCGAGGCGCTGGCCCAGGCGCACGGTGGCAGCCTGATGATGCTCCCGCCGACCCGCGTCATCTTGACCTCGTTGCTGGATCACCGGACGGTGGCTGCGGTGCGCCACGCCGGTGCCACCCGGAGCGTCCACCGGGTGCTACCCGTGGCCACCCTCGGCCCGGACGGACGCACCGTGCGCCTCGTGGTGCCGGCTGGGCCGGTCTGGCAGGGTGGGCAGGTCGCTGACAGCGCCTGGTGCGTTCTCGCGCCGAACCCCGGACCGATGACCTTGGAAGGCACCAACACCTGGTTGCTGGCCGGGCTGACCGGCCCGGGCATCGTGGTCGTCGATCCCGGCCCGGACGACGGAGCCCACCATGCGGCGCTCGTCGCGCTGATCGAGCAACGAGGTTGGCGGGTCGAGACGATCCTGCTGACTCACGGGCACCCGGACCATGCGGCCGGTGCGCACCGGCTGGCCGACGCGCTCAGGGTCGGAGTTCGGGCGCTCGACCCTGCCCACCGTCTCGGCGAGCAGGGGTTGGCTGGCACCGACGTGGTGGTCGTCGGCGGCCGGGAGATCCGGGTTGTGGCGACCCCGGGCCACACCGCGGACTCCCTGTGCTTCTGGGTGCCCGACGCGGGGTTGCTGCTGACCGGGGACACGGTGCTGGGTCGAGGCAGCACCGTGGTCACCCACCCGGATGGCCGGCTCGGGTCGTACCTGGACTCCCTGGCGCGGCTGCGCGACCGGGTGGTCGACTCGGGGATCACCCTGCTGCTCCCCGGGCATGGGCCGGTGGTGACGGATCCGTTGGGCGTGCTGGAGGGGTACCTGGCTCATCGCAAGGCCCGGTTGGACCAGGTTCGAGCCGCCGTGGCAACCGGGGCGCGTACCCCCCGGGAGGTCGTCGCCCGGGTCTACGCCGACGTGGATCCGGGGTTGCACGCGGCCGCCGAGCTGTCCGTACGTGCCCAGCTGGAGTACCTGGCGGCGGAGCGCTCCGGAGTCTCTGGCCGGGTCGGCGGGCAGTCGGGTCTCAGCGCGCCCGGCGAGTCAGCCGGTCCGGATCCAGGATGAGCACAGCCCGGGCCTCCAGGCGGATCCAGCCGCGCGCAACGAAGTCGGCCAGCGCCTTGTTCACCGTCTCCCGGGAGGCTCCCACCAGCTGAGCGATCTCC
>JAJYSQ010000230.1 GCA_021793495.1 Actinomycetes bacterium | reverse complement strand
CTCTGCGGCGAGGTTGCCCGCCTGCAGCTGGGAGAACAGCCACGAACCCACCACCTGGTCGAGCTCGGCCGCGTCGGCGTGGTCCTTGAGCACTCGGCGGAAGGTCTCGTCGGAGGGTGCGATGTAACGGCCGAGGTCCGGGTGGTACTTCGCGCCGAGGCGACTAAGCACTTCTTGGGGGAGGTCGGCCGCGTACTCGCCGATCGCGACCATCGACTTCGACCCCGCGAGAGCTGCCGCGGTCGCGATCGCAAGGATCGACGACAGCGGGTGGCGAACGCCGCGAGGCTTGCGGTGATCGGTCATCTCTTCGAGCGCGCCGAGCAGACCGCCGCTGCCATCGAAGTCCAGCGCGTTCAAGTCGATCACGTGATCGCTCCCTTCGAGCAGAGGGTGGTCGAAGTCGCCGGCCAAGATGGCGTAGGCGTCGCTGCGCAGGGGTCTCGCCAGGAACAACTTCCGGTTGCCATGACGCAGGTAGCGCCCGCCCTTCCGGCTCCCCGAACGGCCGAAACCGCTCGTCTCCCCGGCCGCAGAGAAACCGCTGACCAGATAACAGGTTCCGACGTGGCGTTCGGGGTCGACGAAAGTCTCGACCGCGATGACAGGGTGCCCCCAGCGACTGCGATAGTCGTCCGAAAGGCGTCTCAGGCTGCGGGCGAGCACCGCAGAAGCGAGGTTCTTGCGGCGGTGATCTCCCAGCACGCAGTAGCGCTGATTGTTCACGACGTAACGCAACCGACGGAAGCGCTGGTCGTCGGACCAGCCGATCAGCTCCTCGCGTGGCCTGCACGCGAGCGCCGCCGCGCCGAAATCGACGAGCGCGACCCACACGCCGTCGGGACCGATCGCGACATGGCGCATCGTCTCGCCGACCAGGTTGTGACCGAGCCAGTGGTGCCGATCGAGCTCCTCGTCGAAACGCTGGCGTTCCCCCGCTTCGATCGGGCGCACACAGATCGAACGCAGGTAGGCATCCGGCATACCCCAGCTTCTAGCAGAACAGCTATGGGGTGCGCCAGTACCTATCCCCGATGCTGGTCAGGGAAGGTAACCCGCGACTTTGTGGTGACCCTGGGGAACCGGGCTCGCAAGAGCACCGCGCCCCTGACTACCAATGGCGCGGGTCGTGGCGGTGGCCAACCAGAAGGGCGGGGTGGCCAAGACGACCACGGTCCACGCCTTGGGGTTCGCCCTGGCTGAGCTGGGCCGTCGGGTGCTGCTGGTCGACCTCGACCCGCAGGCCTGCCTGACCTTCTCACTGGGTCTCGACCCCGACGGACTCGACCGGTCGGTCCACGACGTCTTCGTCCGCAAGACCAACGCGGCCGATGTGCGTCGCCCGGCGCCGGGCGTCGAGGGTCTGACCGTGCTGCCCGCCACCATCGACCTGGCCGGCTCCGAGGTCCACCTGCTCACCCGCGCCGGCCGCGAGCACGTGCTGGCCCGGGCGCTCGAGCCGCTGGCCGACGACCACGACGTGGTGCTGATCGACTGCCCGCCGTCGCTCGGTGTGCTGACCATCAACGGCCTGACCGCCGCCGGCGAGGTGCTGGTGCCGCTGCAGTGCGAGGCACTGAGCCATCGCGGGGTGGGGCAGCTGCTCGAGACCATCGACGACGTCCGCACCTTCGCCAACCCCACCCTGCAGGTGTTGGGGGTCATCGCCACCATGTACGACGAGCGCACCCGCCACGGGCGGGCGGTGCTCAACGACGTCGGCCAGCGCTACGGCCTGCCGGTGCTCAAGCCCCCCATCCGCAAGTCCATCCGCTTCGCCGAGGCGCCCAGTCGCGGGCGCTGCATCCTGCAGCACGCCCCGCTGTCGCCGGGTGCCGAGGCATACCGGTCCATCGCCGCTCAGCTGGCCGCCACGCCCCGCTCCCGCAGGTGAGCCGGGTGTCGTCGCCACACCGGGGCGAGCCACACCGGCCCGAGCCACGCCGGCCGGGGGCCCTCGGGGGGTCAGCCCGGGGGCCGCGCCGGGAGGAGACAGCCGGACCGACCGCCGGCCTCGGCGGCGTGCAGCCCGCAGCCACGTCCGTCTCGAGCCGAGGAAGGCATCGGTCTCGAGCCGAGGAGGGAGGTTCGATGGCCGATGCCCCTGATCCGCTGGGCAAGCGGGCCCTGTTCTGGGCCCCGGCCCAGCGCCACGACGGTCAACCGCTGGTTGGTTCCGGCCGCGACGGGCGTCGACCAAAGGACCAGGGCAAGCGGGCCCTGTTCTCCACGGCCGACCCGGCCGAGGCGGAAGATGCCGGCGCAGCCCGGCGCCCGGCCCGGCGCCCGGCCCGGCGCATCGTCTTCGGCCGGGTGCAGCTGCGCTGCGGCGCCTGCGGGGCCGAGTGCCGCGTCGACGTGGTGGAGTCGCTGCTGCGGTCCCTGCCCGTGCCGCTGGTGCGCCCCGGCCGCGGCTTCACGCACCTCATGACCTGCCCGGCGTGTGGGCAACGGACCTGGCTCAGCGCTTCGTGGCGGCCCTGGAGCTGCTGAGCGCCGCCAGGAGCGGTCCGCCAGGCGCCGGGCCGGAGAGCCGGACCGGGTGGCGTGTCGCCACCCCCGGGCCTGGATCCGTCGGAGGTCAGCTGGCGCCGTCCGGCCCGTGGCTGACGCTCCGGAAGCGGACCGGGGCCGAGCCCTGGCGGGTGACCCGCCCGTGTCGTTGGAGCAGCACCAGATGGGCCAGCGTCTCGCCCACTCGGCGCGCTGCATGAAGGGCTCGATCTCCTCCCACGGCCGCGACCAGCGCAGCCGAACCGACAGGTCCCAGGCGCTGGCCCCGGGATGGTCGCTCAGCAGGGACTCGATCTCGGCCAGGCGCTCCAGATGGTGGCGCACCAGCTCCTCGACCCGGTCGCTGAGTCCGGCGAAGCGGTACTCGTGGGCCGGCAGCACCTCGTCGACCACCAGCGGCTGGCACTTGCGCAGCGATGCCAGGTAGTCGCCGAGAGGGTCGGGGAACTGCTGGGTGTGCACCGCGATGTTGGGGCTGATGCGGGGCAGGATGTGGTCCCCCGACAGCAGCAGCCGATGCTGCTCGCTGTAGAAGCAGACGTGGCCGGGCGAATGCCCCGGCGTCCACAGCGCCTGCAGGTCCCAGCCCGGCACGGCCACCGGTTCTCCGTCGGCGAACAGCACGTCGGGCTCGGCCATGGCCACGTGGGCACGCAGCACCATCGACGTCATCTGCAGGTCCGGGAGCCGCTCGGCCGGCACCCCGGCGTCCTCCATCAGCACCCGCATCCGGGCCAACAGGTCGTCGGGCTCGAGGTAGCGGGCCTGCAGCAGGTCGGCGTCGGCGGGGTGCAACCCGATCCAGGCCCCCGACCGCTCGCGGACTCTCCCGGCCAGCCCGTAGTGGTCGGGGTGCATGTGGGTCACCAGCACGGCGGCGACGTCGCTGATCGCCGCCCCGATCTGCTCCAGCCCGGCCACCAGCGCCGCCCAGGCGTCGTCGGTGTTCCACCCGGCGTCGACCAGCGCCACCGCTGCGCCGGCATCGAGCACGTAGACCAGGACGTAGCGCAGCGGGTTGTCGGGGATGGGCACCGGGATCGACCACAGACCAGGGCGGACCTGCTCCACCGGTGGCAGGACACAGCGCTCCCACGCCCGCAGCTGCTCGGTTCCCGTCACCTGGAGCATTCGGTGCCCGTCACCTCCAGCATGGCGGCACCGTAGTCCCCCCCCAGGAAACGCTGAGAGTGGCATCTGTCTCACCCGGAGGTACCTCCGGTGGGGCCACTGAGGCAGATGGGTCTTGACCGTACCGGCGGGCCGCCCTACGCTCGGGCCGCTCCGTCGTCCGCCCACCCCGACTCGAGAAGATGTCCACCGACGGGCGGTCCGGCACCGGAGGCTCGGCAGACGGACGCTGTCGGGGACGAGGGGGGAAGAAGTGGCCATCCCAGCGCAGGCGCCGTCGGGTGACGGCGGCGGCGTCGGACCGACCGTCGAGCGCGCCGGCGTCGACGGCCGCTTCGGTTACGTGGTGCAACTGGCCCGTGACGCCTTCGTGGAGCTCGACGGCGACTCCACCGTGACCTGCTGGAACCCGCAGGCCACCCGCCTGTTCGGCTGGAGCGGCAGCGAGGCGCTGGGACGCCGTGTCGTCGACTTCCTGGTGCCTCCCCGCTTCGCCAGCGTGTTCCTGGAACAGCTGCAGGCGACGGCGGCCGCGCCGGGGCTGATCGGCGCCGGACGCGGTCGCCGGATGCAGCTGGTGCACCGTGACGGTCACGAGCTCGAGGTGTCGGGCTCCGCCTACGCGCTGGGACAGGGTCCGACGCTGCGGGTCGGTGCGTTCCTGCGGGACCTCGCCGAGGAGCGGGCAGCCGAGGAGGCGCTGGCCCATGCCTACCTCCACGACTCGCTCACCGGGCTGCCCAACC
>JAJYSQ010000229.1 GCA_021793495.1 Actinomycetes bacterium | reverse complement strand
CGGTCGCCGGGGGGTCGACCACTCCGGAGCCCAGGTGCAGGATCTCCACGGACTGCACACCGAGACGTCGCCAGGATGGCTTGCTGAGTCGCAGCTCATCGGCCGCCGAGGCACCCTTGATCGCCAGCATCACTCCACCAGGAGCGACCAGCGGTAGACCCCACCCCATGAGGCGCTCCAACGGTGCCACCGCGCGAGCCGTCACGACGTCCGCCTGCACCGCCCCGACCAGATCCTCCGCCCGGGCCCGGAGCACGTCGACCTGCTCGAGCCCCAGATCCTCGATCACCTCACGGAGGAACTGGGTGCGCCGAAGCAGCGGTTCGACCAGGACGATCTGCAGGTCGGGGCGGGTGATCGCCAGTACCAACCCGGGCAGGCCCGCACCCGATCCAACATCGCAGACCAACGATCCGTCGGGTATCTCCGAGGCGACAACCGCACAGTTCAGAACGTGCCGTTCCCACAGACGTGGGACCTCGCGGGGTCCGAGCAGCCCGTGACCCACCCCGGGCCCGGCCAGCCAGCCCGCGAACCGGGCCAGGTAGACCGCGTGCGCGCCGAAGGCTCCGGCGACCGCCGGCGGCGGGTCCGGCAGCCCCACCTCGCGCCACGACGCGCGCGGGTCGTCAGGCGTCGGAGAGCCCAGGACATGCCGTTGATCCTGCGATGACTGCCTGCGTGCTCCCCGAGCAACACGGCCCATCACGTCCCCGCGGTCTCGCAGATCATGCCGGGGCTCATGAGGGGTAGACCACCACCCTTCGCCCTGGAGCCTCTCCCTCCGACTCGCTGCGCAGGCCCGCCTCCGCCACGACGTCGTGGACGACCTTGCGCTCGAAAGCGGTCATCGGCTCGAGCCGGACCGGTTCCTGGGACGTCCGCACCTGCTCGATCACCACCCTCGCCGTATCGGCCAGGACCTGGCGCCGGGCAGCGCGAAAGCCGCCGACGTCGAGCATGAGCCGGCTGCGGTGCCCGGTCTCGCGCAGCACCGCCAGCCTGGTCAGCTCCTGGAGCGCGTCGAGGACCTCTCCGTCACGCCCCACGAGCGACTGGAGCTCACCACCCACGATCGAGACCATCGCTCGGTCGTTCTCCACGTCCAGGTCGATGTCCCCGTCAAGATCCGCGATGTCCAGCAGCCCCTCGAGGTAGTCCGCGGCGATGTCACCCTCGTGCTCCAGCTCTCGGATGCCGGGTCGCCCGGAGGACTGCTCGTCCGATCCACCGACGACCGGGGAGGGGCCGGACTGCCCCTCCTCAGCGGGCGGGACCGTCCCATGGTCGGCCGACGAACCGGGCGCCGGTGCCTCCGATGAGCCCGTCTGCTCCGCGCTGCGCTGCACCACTGGTTCTCCTCTGCTCAAGCCCGTATCGCGGGGCCGACGGTACAACCTCGGTGGGGGCCTTCCCGACTATCCGACGTTCGGTCCCTTGGGGACGCCCGGACCGCTGCTACCGGGCGCGCTCCGCTTGCCCTTGGGTCGCCGTCGAGGTTGGGCGCGCTGGCCGGAGGTGGAGTCTGAGTCCGTGGGGGTGAGCCCGGGCGCGGTGTCCCGCGGCGAGTCTGAGGGCCGCTCCGACCCGGGCCGGTCCAGCCTCGAGACCGAGCCACCGCCGACGATCCCCGCCGCGGGGGCGACTCCGAACGTCGTGCCCCCGAGCTCCGGGTCGATGCCCCCGGCGCCACCGAAGCCCCGCTTCTTGCGCTTGGCGTCCCGGTCCGCCTTCTTCTCAGCCGCCTTCGTCCCCGGAGACGGCATGCGGTTGATGACGTAGAACTGCTGACCCATCGACCAGACGTTGGTGGTCAACCAGTAGATCAGCACACCGATGGGAAAATTGATCCCGGTGACCGCAAAGATCAGCGGGAAGAGGTAGAGCAACAGCTTCTGCTGCTGCGCGTACGCGCCCGTGAGGGCCGAGGCCGGCATGTTCTTGCGCATCAGCTGGTACTGGGAGGTGAAGGTGGACAGCGTCATCAGGACGATGAGCACCACGGTCACCAGCTGGACGTGCAAGGAGCTGGCCCCGATGAACTTCGCCGAGATCTGCGCGCCGAAGATCGAGGCGTGCCGTGCCGACTGGACCAGCTGGGGGTGCGTCTCGAAGACTCCGTGGGCCACCCCGTTGGCCAGGCCGTCCAGAACGCGGAACAGCGCGTAGAAGATCGGCGCCTGCAGCAGCAACGGCAGGCAGGAGGAGAACGGGTTCGTCCCACTCTCCTTGTACAGCTTCATCATTTCCTGCGACTGCCGCTCGCGGTCGTCCTTGAACTTCTTCTGCAGCTCCTTGATCTGCGGCTGGAGCTGCTGCAGCCCGCGCTGGGCGTGGATCTGCTTGACGAAGAGCGGGAACAGCAGGATCCGGATGACGATCACCAGGCCGACGATCGACAGCGCCCACGCTGCTCCGCTGTCGGTGCCGAGAAGCGGCGCCAGCAGCGCGTGAAACTCGATCATGATCCACGACACCACGTCGTAGAGCGGTTGCAGGATGCTCACCGGTGCGGCTCCTCGCGGTGCGTCCGACGCTGGCCCGTATGACTCACCGGCAACGGGTTGGTCCCCAGGATCGATGGATCACGGCCCGGCCCGGATCCACCAGAGCAGACGACCCCCTGGTCGAGCTGGTAGAAGGTGAAGGACGCCACCAACCCGGTGCCTCGATCCGGTACCCGGTCGATGCCGCCGGGGCTGAACGGGTGACAGCGCAGCAAGCGCCAGCCAGCCAGGAGAACGCCCAGCAGCGGGCCACGCATGCGGACCGCCTCGATGGCGTACCGCGAGCACGACGGGTAATAGCGGCACCGCTGCCCGAAGAACGGTGAGATCAGCTCCTGGTAGGCACGGACCGCACCAACCAGGAGCCAGCTCACCACCACGGATGCCCGGTGCAGGATCCGTCCTACCGATCTCGTCACCGACCGCGCCTCCGGCTGTGCCCCGAGCCCCGCGGTGATGCGCGTCCGGTCGCCGCGCGGCACAGCCGCTCGACCACCTCGTCGACGGTCCGGTCCAGGGCCGGCCCGTGCAGGGTGGACGTCAGCGGGGTGGCCCGCAGAACCAGCACGGACCCTGGAGGGACCCGTGCGATCCGCGGCGCGATCACGTGCCGGAGGCGCCGGCTGACCCGGTTGCGCACCACCGCACCACCCACCGATCTCGACACGATGAGGCCCACGCGGGTCTCCGAGCCCACCGACACGCGCGAGGGCTGACCCAGAGCTCCCGCTCCGGTCCACAGATAGCCGACCAGCCCGGGCTGACCGACACGACGCCCATAACGGACCACGGCGGCGAAGTCCGTAGAACGCCGAAGCCTATGGGCGACCGGAAGCATGCTCGGCCTCAGGCCGAGAGCTGCTCGCGTCCCTTGGCCCGTCGGGCGGCAAGGATCGCCCGACCAGCCCGGGTACGCATGCGCAGTCGGAAGCCGTGCGTCTTGGCCCGACGACGGTTGTTGGGCTGGAAGGTTCGCTTGCTCACGGATCGCTCCTGGGAAGGGGCCGGGACCAGCAGGTCTGGCCTGGGGCTGCTCGGTAGGTCGACGTGCACGACCGGCGGACGGTCTCGGAGAGCTCCGCCAGCAACACCGATGCGATGCCGGGGACGCCGAGCCCATCACCTGTCGAGCACCAGGGTAGGCGCTCACCCGGGCAGAATCAGACTCGCACCCCTCGAGCCAGGACGAGCACGTCGATCGACCCCCACGGACGTGCTCACCACCATCGGGCACACCCCCCAGGGCGCCTACCGTAAGAGGGGCCGCCAAGCCGGGTCAAGCCGGCCGGAACCACCCCGTCGGGGCATCCCCGGCCGCTCCCCCGGAGGCCAGGATGAGCAGGCCAGGCTGTGGACAAGCAGTTGAAGCGATCACGGCTACCTTGTTACCGTCGCCGCCCGGCGACCGCAGGACGGTGGCGGCCGACGAGCCGGTGCCCACCGGCTCGTCGCCCCGTACGCGACACCGGTGCACAGCCTGTGGAAAATGTTGTGGATGCCCGTCGCCGCGCCACGTGGCGGGTGGCCGGGAGGAGTCGACGTGGGCACTGCCGACGGAGCGCCAGACCTGGTCGAGGTCTGGGCGAGGGTCCTGGCTGACGTCACGGGCGACGACCTCTCCGCTGCCCAGCTGGCCTTCCTGCGTCGCAGCAGGCCCAAAGGGTTGCTCGACGGGACCGTGCTGGTCGCGGTTCCCGACGAGTTCACCAAGGCGGTGCTGGAGACCCGCGCCCGAGACCGGGTCGTGGCGCTGCTCGGCGCGGAGCTGGGCACGGGCGTGACCCTCGCGGTGACGATCGAAGCCGACCTGGACACCACCCCGGGCCAGCAGTCCGACACAGAGGACGACGAGGACGTGTCGGACCACAGCGAGCTCCCGGCCAGCTC
>JAJYSQ010000228.1 GCA_021793495.1 Actinomycetes bacterium | reverse complement strand
TGGCGGCCTGAACGGCACCAGGCACCCGGCCCGTGGTCGGCGGCCCGGGTGGGCGCGACTACCATCAAGGGCACCCGTCGGGGCGTCAGCGTCTCGACCCGGGAGCGAGGAGACCAGCCGAGTGACCGTCCTCGACGAGATCCTCGATGGCGTGCGCGCCGACCTCGCCGAGCGTCAGGCGCGCGTACCCCTCGACGAGCTCAAGGCGCGTGCCCACCGGCGACCCTCGGCCCGCCCGGTGCTGCCGGTGCTCCGCGAGGGCGGGGTGCACGTCATCGCGGAGGTGAAACGGTCCAGCCCGAGCCGCGGGCGGCTGGCCGCGATCGACGATCCCGCGAGCCTGGCGCGCGACTACGAGGCCGGCGGGGCCGCGGTGATCAGCGTGCTGACCGAGCGGCATCGCTTCGGCGGCACGCTCGCCGACCTGGACGCGGTCCGTGCCGCGGTGGACGCCCCCGTGCTGCGCAAGGACTTCATCATCAGCAGCTACCAGGTGTGGGAGGCCCGGGCGCACGGTGCCGACCTGGTCCTGCTCATGGTGGTCGCCCTCGAGCAGAACGCGCTGGTCTCGCTCATCGAGCGTGCGGAGTCGATCGGTATGACTCCGCTGGTCGAGTGCCATACCGGTGAGGAGGTCGTCCGGGCGGCGGACGCCGGGGCAAAGGTGATCGGGATCAATGCCCGGGACCTGCGCACGTTGCGGGTGGACCGGGACACCTTCGCGCGGTTGGCCCCGCTGATCCCCGCGCAGGTGGTCCGGGTTGCCGAGTCGGGGGTGCGCGGTCCGCACGACGTGATCGAGTACGCCCGGGCCGGGGCCGATGCGGTGCTCGTGGGGGAGAGCCTGATCACCGGGCGAGACCCGCGATCGGCGGTGGCCGACCTGGTGGCGGCCGGTGCGCACCCGGCCCTACGTCACGGAAGGTAGGCCCTCGATGACCGCGGTGGACCTCGGACGTACCCCGGATCCCGGGAGCCCTCCCGACGCTGGCTGCCCTCCAGAAGCTCCCAGCCTGCCGGACGCCACCGGCCACTTCGGCGTGTACGGCGGTCGTTTCGTGCCCGAGGCGCTGGTCGCGGCCCTGGACGAGCTGGACCAGGCCTACTGTCGGGCCCGGGTGGATGCCTCCTTCACCCAGGAGCTGACCCGGTTGCACCGGACGTACACCGGACGGCCTTCACCGGTGACGGAGGTTCCGCGGTTCGCCGAGCACGCCGGGGGCGCTCGCATCCTGCTCAAGCGGGAGGACCTGAACCACACCGGTTCGCACAAGATCAACAACGTCCTGGGCCAGGCGCTGCTCACCCGTCGGATGGGCAAGACGCGGGTGATCGCCGAGACCGGTGCCGGCCAGCACGGCGTGGCTACGGCGACCGCCGCGGCGCTGCTGGGCCTGGAGTGCGTGGTGTACATGGGCGAGGAGGACACCCGCCGTCAGGCGCTGAACGTTGCGCGGATGCGGTTGCTCGGCGCCGACGTGGTCACGGTACGTACCGGCAGCCGGACGCTGAAGGACGCGATCAACGAGGCGTTCCGCGACTGGGTGGCCAGCGTGGACAGCACGCACTACCTGCTCGGCACGGTCGCCGGACCGCACCCGTTCCCGATGATGGTCCGCGACTTCCAGCGCATCATCGGCGTCGAGGCCCGCGCCCAGGTGCTCGAGCTGACCGGGGCGCTGCCCGATGTGGTGGCGGCCTGTGTCGGCGGCGGGTCGAACGCGATCGGGATCTTCCACGCGTTCATCCCCGACACCGGGGTCGCCCTGGTCGGCTTCGAGGCCGGGGGGGACGGGGTAGCGACCGGCCGGCACGCAGCCACCCTGAGCGCCGGCACCCCGGGCGTGCTGCACGGGACCCGCTCCTACCTGTTGCAGGACGCCCAGGGGCAGACGATGGAGTCGCACTCCATCTCCGCCGGGCTCGACTACCCGGGCGTCGGGCCCGAGCACGCCTGGCTGCGGGACACCGGGCGGGCCACGTACGAACCGGTCACCGACGCCGAGGCGATGGAAGCGTTCTCCCTGCTCTGCCGCACCGAGGGGATCATCCCGGCGATCGAGAGCGCGCACGCGCTGGCCGGGGCCATGCGGTGGGGCCGGCGGCTCGGCACCACGGCCACCATCCTGGTCAACCTGTCCGGTCGCGGGGACAAGGACGTCCAGACTGCGGCTGGCTGGTTCGGCCTGGACCCAGACCCAGACCTGGCCATCGACCTGGTCCCAGAGCCCGGCGGGACCGGCCGGTGAGCGCGGTCAGCGACGCGTTCGCCACCGCCGATCGCGCCCTGCTGGTCGGGTACCTGCCGGCCGGGTTCCCGTCGGTCGACGCGGCCAGCGACGCCCTGGTGGCGATGGTCAGCGCCGGAGTGGACGTTGTCGAGGTCGGGCTGCCGTACTCGGACCCGGTGCTCGACGGGCCCACCATCGCCACCGCGGTCGAGCACGCGCTGCGTGCCGGTACCGGTGTGGACGAGGTGCTGGCCACGGTCGGTGCGGTCGCCGCCACCGGGGCGCCGAGCCTGGTGATGACGTACTGGAACCCCGTGGAGCGTCGCGGGCCGGCGCGGTTCGCTGCCGAGCTGGCCGCGGCCGGGGGAAACGGGGTGATCCTGCCCGACCTGCCGGTGGAGGAGTCCGACGACTGGCTGGCAGCCGCGGGTCGCGAGGGTTTGGACACGGTGTTCGTGGTGGCCCCGAGCTCCACCGACGAACGCTTGCGCCGGGTCACCGATCGGTGCACCGGGTTCGTCTACGCCTCCGCGGTGATGGGCGTCACCGGCGCCCGGGACCAGGTCGGTCGGGCCGCGGCGGACCTGGTGGCGCGGGTCCGAGGGGTCAGCTCGCTGCCGGTCGGGGTCGGCCTGGGGGTGTCCACCCCGGCGCAGGCCGAGCAGGTCGCCGAGTTCGCCGATGCGGTGATCGTCGGCTCGGCATTCGTCCGCCGGTTGCTCGACGCCGCCGACATCGACGCCGGTGTCACCGCGGTGGCCGAGCTGGCCGGGGACCTCGCGACCGGTGTCCGTGCGGCCGGCCGGCGGGCCGGCGTGCCAGCAGGACCAGGACGGTGAGCGCGATGGACCGCGGGCTGGGCGGCGCCCTCGGCTGGGTGGCGGTGCTGGCCCGGGTCGCGGTCGGGGTGACGTTCGTCGTCGCCGGCCTGCTGAAGGTCGGCAACCCGAACGAAGCCGTGCTGTCGGTGGTCGCCTACCACCTCGTGCCGTTCGAGGTGGCCCGGATCATCGGGTACGGCCTGCCGTTCCTGGAGATCGCCCTCGGTGCCTTGTTGATCCTGGGGCTGGCCCGACGGTTGGCCGCCATGGTGGTCGCGGTGCTGCTGGTGGTGTTCATCGGGGCGATCTCCTCGGCCGGGCTGCGGGGCCTGGCGATCGACTGCGGTTGCTTCGGGACCGGCGGACCGGTGGCGGCTGGGGCGACCACGTACCTGCAGGAGATCGGCCGCGACCTGCTGCTGCTGGCCGGGGCCGTGATCGTGGTGGTGGTCCGACGCCCGCGCCTTGCCCTGGACGGGCTGCGCACGTCGTCCGGTGGGCACCGGCGGGAACCGTACGACACGTCCTCGAACGCCCCTGAGGCCCACCCGGCCCCGACACAGGACGCAGGTCGATGAGCCGATCTCGCAAGGACCCCCCGGCCGCGAAGCCGGGCAGCCCGAGCGCCCGCCGTGCCGAGGCGCGAGCCCGTCTGGACGCCGAGCGGTCCCGGCAGCGCTCCGCCGACCGGCGCCAGCGGCTGATCGTCGGCCTGGTCGTGCTCGTGGTGGTAGCCGTGGTGGCCGGCGGGGTGACGCTGCAGATCCTGCGCAGCCGGGTGTCCACGGCCAGCGCGGTGCCGGTCGGTGCGGCCGGGATGGGCAAGGGCATCGCCCTGGGCGCCTCGGCAGCCAGCGGCAAGCCGGTGCTCGACGTGTACGAGGACTACGCGTGCTCCGCCTGCGGGGCGTTCCAGGCCACGTCCGGGCCCACGGTCGACTCGCTGGTGCGCTCGGGCAAGGCCCGGGTGGTGTTCCACATGATGGACTTCATCGGCCCGGCCTCGAAGCCGGCAGCGAACGCCGCGGCCTGCGCCGCCTCCTACGGGGACTACCTCGCCTACCACGACATCCTCTACAAGAACCAAGGGTCAGAGCGGGTGGACTGGGCGCCGACCAATCGACTCCTCGCGTGGGGCCAGCAGGTCGGGATCACCAACCCGGCCTTCGCGGCCTGCGTGACCCAGGGCACCTACAACGGCTACGTCGACTCGGTCGAGGCACAGGCCGGCCGCGAGGGTGTCACCCAGACGCCGACGATCTACCTCGACGGCAAGCCGCTGCCCCGGTCGGAGTACACCCCGGCGGGGCTGACCGCCGCCGTCGCGGCTGCGGCCAAGAAGTAGCGGTGGTCAAG
>JAJYSQ010000227.1 GCA_021793495.1 Actinomycetes bacterium | reverse complement strand
AGCTGCTGGACCAGGTAGTTCTGGTACGTGTTCATCGCCTGCTGCGGGTTCGCCGACACGTGCGTGGCCTTGATGTTCGCGTCGTTGGTCGGGTCGTTGTACGTGCCCGAGTTCGACCCGGCGCCGCTGGCGAAGATCTCCCCGCCGGTCGGGTAGAAGTCCGGGCTGTACACCCAGCCTCCGCCCCAGTTCTCCATCTGCCACGTGCAGGTCTTCTGCGTCGAGGTGCAGGGCACCGCGTTGCCGATGACCGTGTTGAACGGCGCGGTGGTCAGGTTGATCACGATCCCCGCCTGGGCCGCATCGGACTTCAGCACGCTCATCATCGTGGTGGTCGACTGGTTGCCGCTGGCGAACTGCAGGTTGATCGACAGCTTGGTCCCGGCCTTGACCCCGGCCCCGCACTGGGTGGCCCCGCTACCCGGGCTGGTGCACACCGCCGGCGAGCCCGCCGTGACCGTCCACCCGTGGCTCTTGAGCAGCGTTGCTGCCTTGGCCGGGTCGAACGGGTACGGGTTGGTCTTGGCCTGGGCGGAGATGAAGGGGTTCGTCGGGTACAGCGGCACCGGGCCGTACGTCGGGTAGGCGTACCCCTTGAGCGGTCCGTTGATATTGCCCTGCTGGTCCACGGTCATCTGCAGTGCCTGGCGGAAGTACAGCTGCTTGAACACCGGGCCGAGGACCGGGTTGTTGAAGTTCTCCGGGAAGTAGTTGATCCCGAACAGGATCCACGGTTCCATCCGGTAGTTCGGGACCGGGTTCGGTCCGGCCTGGGTCGGTGAGAGGTTCGCCGGCTTCGCCGGCACGTCCTGGTTGGGGATGTACCCGACGGTCAGGGTGTTGCCCGAGCGCAGCTCGTTGTACTCCGCGGTGTCCGTGGTGAACGGTGCCTCGATGAACTGCGCGATGTGCGGCTTCTGCGGCCCGGAGTACGTCGGGTTCGGCACGAACGTGGCCCGCCCGGTCGTGGTGAACGCCGAGAGCTTCCACGGGCCGTCCACCACCTGCCACAGCGGGTTCGTCGCGTACGTGGCCAGGCTCTTGGACTGCGTGGTCAGGTAGGTGTAGACCGCCGCGCAGTCCGACGGGGTGGTGTCGCAGTGCGACGGCGTGCCGGCCGCGGACACGTCCCACGCCGCGGGCAGCGGGGTGATCTGGGACAGCTCGTTGTAGGTGAACCAGGTGGGGTTGACCGGGCCGTTGAGGTTGAACGTCACCGAGGTCGGGGAGTCCACCTTCATCGAGGTGATGTTGTCCGGGATCGCCCCGGGCACGTACGCCGCCCAGTTCGCCTTCTCGGTCTTCAGCATGTTCATCCAGAACATGATGTCGTTCGCGGAGACGGAGGTCCCGTTCGACCACTTGTAGCTCTTCAGGTTGATCGTCACCGCCGTGTTGCCGTTGCTGTACACCGGCTGGTGGGCCACCGACAGCGTCGGGTTGATCACCGCCTGACCCTGGTTGCCATACCAGTACAGCGGCCGGAACATCAGGGCCTGGAACTGACCGCTGTTGCTGACGCTGAAGTACGCCAGGCTCATGAACGGGAAGATCCAGTTGGGCGTGGTGTTGGGCGGCTCCGCCCAGGTCACCGTCCCGCCCTGGATGGGCGTGGCGCTCGCCGACGGAGAGGTCGTCGTCGAGCTGCCGCAGGCGGCGATGGCGAGCGAGGCGGCCACCGCGCCAGCAGCGATGCCGAGCGTGGCACGTGTGCCTCTTCTTCGGGGCATATCCGAGGACCTCCTTGTGGCGGGCACGGCCGGTGGGAGGGCCCGCTCCGGCTTGCGATGCCCGGGATGACCGGACGTTTTCATCCCGGACACTAGCCTGTCCCTCAGAATTTTCGGTCGCGGACACATCTCGACTTCGTCAGCAGTTGGCATGCCGGACCTGGGGTAAAACAGACAGAAGCAAGACAGCCGACAGAAAGATTTGGCAGGATCATGACCATGGTGCGAGTAGGCCTGAGCGGAGGTATCGGGTCCGGAAAGAGCACGGTTGCCACGCGTCTTGCCGGGCGTGGTGCGACCGTGATCGACGCGGACGCGATCGCTCGCGACGTGCTGGTTCCGGACGGTCCCGGGCTGGCCGCGGTGGTCGAGGAGTTCGGCCCCGGGGTGCTGGACGCCCACGGGGCGTTGGACCGCGCGGCGCTCGCCGCAGTCGTGTTCGCCGACCCCGAGCGGCGTGCCGCGCTCAACGCCATCGTGCACCCCCTGGTCACCGCGCGTACCGCCGCCCTGCTGGCCTCGGCGTCCGGCGGCGCTGCGTCCGCCCGGGTCGTGGTGCACGACGTGCCGCTGCTGGTGGAGAACGGCCTGGCCCCGTCGTACGCCCTGGTGGTGGTGGTGACCGCGCCGGTCGAGGTGCGGCTGGCCCGGCTGGTCGCGCAGCGCGGGCTCACCGAGGTCGACGCGCGCGCGCGGATCGCGGCGCAGGCCAGCGACGAGCAGCGGGCTGAGGTGGCCGACGTGCTGCTGGACAACACCGGGACCCGTGCCGAGCTGGACGCGCGGGTCGACCGGCTCTGGGAGCAGCGGATCGCCCCGTTCGCCGCGAACCTGGCGGCCGGTCGTCCGGCGAGCCTGCGCTCCCCCCTGCCGGGCGCGTACGACCCACGGTGGCCGGCCACCGCCGGCCGGTGGGCTGCGCGGCTGCGCGCCACCGGCGGGGCGGACGTCCGCCGGGTGGACCACGTGGGCTCCACCGCGGTGCCCGGGCTGCTCGCCCAGGACGTGGTGGACATCCAGGTCGTCCTCGCCCGGCTGGACAGCGACGTCCTCGCCCGGCTGGCCCCGGGCTTCGCCGAGGTCGGGCTGGTCCAGGACACCACGCGCGGCGAGCCGGACCCGTCCCCACCGGCCTGGCGGACGGCGTTCTTCGCCAGCGCGGACCCGGGTCGCCGGGCACACGTGCAGGTCCGCCAGGTCGGAGAGCCCGGCTGGCGGTTCGCCCTGCTGGTCCGCGACTGGCTGCGGGCCTGCCCGGAGGCCCGGGCGGCGTACGTCGCCCGGGCGAAGGGGTCGTGGCTCGCCCAGGCCCTGGTCCGGGCCGAGGCGTGGGCCGCCGCCACCGGGTGGTCCCCGTCCGACGAGTAGCGGCTGCGTCCTGTCGGTGCTGGCACGTACTGTCGTGGGGTGCGCCCGACCACCGACCTGACCCGCCGCGTCGCCCCCTTCCAGATCGTCAGCGACTACCAGCCCGCCGGGGACCAGCCGCAGGCGATCGCCGACCTGGAGCAGCGCATCCGGGCCGGGGAACGCGACGCCGTGCTGCTCGGTGCCACCGGCACCGGCAAGACCGCGACCATCGCCTGGCTGGTCGAGCGGCTGGGGCGCCCGACCCTGGTGATGGCCCCGAACAAGACGCTGGCCGCCCAGCTGGCCAACGAGCTGCGCGAGCTGATGCCGGGCAACGCCGTGGAGTACTTCGTCTCCTACTACGACTACTACCAGCCCGAGGCGTATGTCCCCCAGACCGACACGTTCATCGAGAAGGACTCCTCGGTCAACGAGGAGGTGGAGCGGCTGCGGCACTCGGCGACCAGCTCGCTGCTGACCCGCCGGGACGTGATCGTGGTGGCCACCGTCTCGGCGATCTACGGCCTGGGCACCCCGCAGGAGTACGTCGACCGCATGGTCCGGCTGCGGGTGGGCGAGGAGCTCGACCGGGACGCGCTGCTGCGCCGGCTGGTCGACATCCAGTACGTGCGCAACGACGTGGCCTTCACCCGGGGCACCTTTCGGGTCCGCGGGGACACCGTGGAGATCATCCCGGTGTACGAGGAGCACGCCGTACGGATCGAGATGTTCGGCGACCAGATCGAGCGGCTGATGACGCTGCACCCGCTGACCGGGGAGGTGATCACCACCGACGAGGAGCTCTACGTCTTCCCGGCCACGCACTACGTGGCCGGCCCGGAGCGGATGGAGCAGGCGATCACGGGCATCGAGGCCGAGCTCACCGAGCGGCTGGCCGCCCTGGAGCGCGAGCACAAGCTGTTGGAGGCCCAGCGACTGCGGATGCGCACCACCTACGACATCGAGATGATGCGTCAGGTCGGGTTCTGCTCCGGGATCGAGAACTACTCCCGGCACATCGACGCGCGGGAGCCCGGCTCGGCGCCGAACTGCCTGCTGGACTACTTCCCCGAAGACTTCCTGCTGGTCATCGACGAGTCCCATGTCACGGTCCCGCAGATCGGCGGGATGTACGAGGGAGACATGTCCCGCAAGCGGACCCTGGTCGAGCACGGGTTCCGGCTGCCGTCGGCGATGGACAACCGTCCGCTGCGTTGGGAGGAGTTCGTCGAGCGGGTCGGTCAGACCGTCTACATGTCGGCCACCCCCGGGCCGTACGAGCTGGGCCGGGTGGAGTCGGTGGTCGAGCAGATCATCCGGCCCACCGGTCTGGTCGACCCG
>JAJYSQ010000226.1 GCA_021793495.1 Actinomycetes bacterium | reverse complement strand
GTCGGGGGCACGAGGCCGAAGTGGCCCGTGCGGTGATCCGGGACGTCACCGCCGCGCACGAGCCGGACGTGCCCGGCTCGTGCGACCCGTGTTGACCAGGCGGAGGCCACTGCCTAGCCTCGGATGAGGAACGAGGGTGGTATCCACCGGCCAGGTGGCTTTATATAGATAATCTACACAGATGAGATCACGAGTACGGCCTCGAGCTCACCGACGTCCGGGGCGTGCCGTGATCGGTGGTGGCGCGTCGGGCGTGTCGTGCTTACGTCTTCGACGACCGCTCGGGTCGCGTGCGCGACCCGAGGGCTGGTGAGGCGCGTCAAGCCGCGCCTGTGCTGGATCCGCACTGTGCAGTGGTACGCAGTGGCTGGTGGGGTCTCCCTCGACCCGGGTCGACCGCGACCGCGGACGGCCCTCGGGCGCCAACCGGCGAGGAGGACTCATGCTCGTCAGCGGTGGCGTGCTGATCCTCCTGCTTCTGATCCTGGTGGTCGTCCTCCTCGTCGTTGCGACGGTGACCGTACTTCTGCTCGGACGGACCCGAAGGCCGTTGTCCGACCGGCATGCGACGGTGACTGCGGACGTGGACCGGACGCTGCTGCTCGACCGCGAGGCCGCCGAGGTGCGAGCACGGCTCGCCGCGGAGGCCGACGAGCTCCGGGCGCGCGTCGCCCAGGACATGGCCGTGCTGCGCGCTCAGGAGCAGGCCGACCTGGACGCGGTCCGCCAACAGGTCGAGCGCAGCGCGCGGTTGGCGGCCGACGCCCGGGTCGAGGCCGAGGCCGAGCTCGAGGAGGTGCGTCGGGCCCTGCGCGACCAGCGAGCAGACGTCGAGCGCCGCGAGACCCGGTTGGCCGACCGGGAAGTCCGGCTGGACGCCGACCGTGAGGAGCTGGCAGCGCGGGACCGGTCCTTGGCCGCCCGAGCCGCCGCCCTCCAGACCGAGGAGCAGCGGCTGTCCGAGGCTGAGGCGCAGCAGGTGCGTGGCCTCGAACGGGTCGCTGGGCTGACCAGCGCAGCGGCCCGCGCCGAGCTGGTGGAGTCGATGACGGCCCGCGCCAAGCGGGAGGCGGCCCTGACCATCCGGGAGATCGAGCGGGTCGCCCAGGAGGAGGGTGAGGGACGCGCGCGGGAGATCATCACCACCGCGATCCAACGACTGGCCTCCGAGCAGACCGCGGAGTCGGTGGTGTCCGTCGTGCACCTGCCGGGTGACGAGATGAAGGGTCGGATCATCGGCCGCGAGGGCCGCAACATCCGCGCGTTCGAGTCGGTCACCGGGGTGAACCTGATCATCGACGACACCCCGGAGGCGGTGCTGCTGTCCTGCTTTGACCCGGTCCGCCGAGAGGTGGGCCGACTGACCCTCGAGGCCTTGGTCCTGGACGGCCGGATCCACCCGCACCGGATCGAAGAGGTGTTCGAGCGCAGCCGGGTCGAGGTGGAGCAGGCCTGTCAGCGGGCCGGTGAGGGCGCGCTGGTGGACCTGGGCATCACCGACCTGCACCCGGATCTGGTTCTCCTGCTGGGACGCCTGCGGTACCGGACCTCGTACGGCCAGAACGTGCTGGGTCACCTGCTGGAGTCGGCCCACATCGCCGGGATGATGGCCGCCGAGCTCGGGCTGGACCCGGTGCTCCTGCAGCGGTGCGCCCTGCTGCACGACATCGGCAAGGCGCTGACCCACGAGGTGGGCGGCAGCCATGCCCTGGTCGGTGCGGAGCTGGCCCGCAAGTACGGGGAGTGCGACGACGTCGTCCACGCCATCGAGGCCCACCACAACGAGGTCGAGCCCGGCACGCTGGAAGCCATCCTGACCCAGGCTGCGGATGCCGTCTCGGGTGGTCGGCCGGGGGCCCGCAGGGAGTCGTTGGAGTCCTACGTGCACCGCCTGGAGCGGCTGGAGGAGATTGCCCGCACCCATGAGGGGGTAGACAAGGTCTTCGCGATGCAGGCGGGCCGGGAGCTGCGGGTGATGGTCCTTCCCGAGCAGGTGGACGACATCGCCGCGCAGGTGATGGCCCGAGACATCGTCAAGCAGATCGAGGAGGAGCTGACCTATCCAGGGCAGATCCGGGTCACCGTGGTCCGTGAGTCACGAGCGAGCGAGACCGCCCGCTGAGCCGGCCGCGCCCGGCCGCGGCTGGCTGGTCGCGGCCACCGGGGCGGGCGCACTCGTGGCGGTGCTCGCGGTCCTGGTCGCGACCTCCTGGGCACCGGTCCTCGCGGCCGACCGGATGATCGCCGACGGGGTGCACGTCGCTGCCCTCGCCCACCCGCTCCTGGCCCGCGCGGCCGGGTGGACCACCGTCCTGGGCGACACGACCACCCGATTCCTGGTCTCCGGGTTGGCCGGGCTCCTGCTGGCCTGGCGACGGGCCTGGGACCGTGCGGTGCTGGTGGTGGCCTGCCCGCTGCTCGGCGGGCTGGTCGACATCGGCATCAAGGACCTGGTGGCCCGTCCCCGGCCGGTCTGGGTGCACCCGATCGTCCACGCGTCCGGGTACGCGTTCCCGTCGGGGCACACCATGGGCTCGATGGTCACGTACGGTGCCCTGGGGCTCGTCGGCTGGTGGGGGTGGCGGGGGACCACCCGTCGGCTGGCGCTGGTCGGGCTGGTGGTGGTGACCGGGCTGGTCGGCGTGAGCCGCGTGGTGCTCGGGGTGCACTGGCCCAGCGATGTGCTCGGTGGTTGGGCGGCGGGGCTGAGCTGGATGGTGCTCACCTGGGCCGCGTGGTCGGCTACCGCCGCGAGGCGCCGGACTTCCGGCGAGCTGTCCGTGGGTCCACCGGAGCCTAGGCTGGGTCGGTGACCTCGACTGCCGAGCCGGTACGCACCTATCAGGTCCGTACCTTTGGCTGCCAGATGAACGTGCACGACTCGGAGCGGATCGCCGGGATGCTCGAGGCGGCCGGCTACCAGGCCGCCGGGACGGACGTCACGCCGGACGTGCTGGTGCTGAACACCTGCGCGGTGCGGGAGAACGCCGACAACCGGCTGTACGGCAACCTGGGGCACCTGCGACCGGTCAAGGTCGCTCACCCCGGGATGCAGATCGCGGTCGGCGGGTGTCTGGCACAGAAGGACCGCGCCCACGTCCTCGACCGGGCTCCCTGGGTCGACGTGGTCTTCGGCACGCAGAACCTCGCGTCCCTGCCGGCCCTGCTGGAGCGGGCCCGGGTGGCGCAGGAGGCTCAGGTCGAGATCTACGAGACCCTCCAGGAGTTCCCCTCGGTGCTGCCCTCGCGTCGTGGGGCCGCGCACGCAGCCTGGGTCGCGATCTCGGTGGGGTGCAACAACACCTGCACGTTCTGCATCGTGCCGTCGCTGCGCGGTGCCGAGCGTGACCGCCCGGCCACCGACATCCTCGCCGAGGTGCGGGCGCTGGTCGCCGACGGGGTCCTGGAGGTGACCTTGCTCGGGCAGAACGTCAACGCCTACGGTGCCTCCGACGGTGACCGTGGGGCGTTCGCCCGCCTGCTGCGTGAGGTCGGGGCCGTCCCGGGGGTGGAGCGGGTCCGGTTCACCTCCCCGCACCCGCGGGACTTCACCGACGACGTGATCGCGGCGATGGCCGACACCCCGACCGTGATGCCCAGCCTGCACATGCCGGTGCAGTCCGGCTCCGACGCGGTGTTGCGGGCGATGCGCCGCTCCTACCGGGTCGACCGGTACCTCGACATCCTCCGCCGGGTGCGCGACCGTTTGGGCGACCCGGCGATCACCACCGACATCATCGTCGGGTTCCCCGGGGAGACCGAGGCCGACTTCCAGGCCACCGTCGACCTGGTCGCCGAGGCCCGGTTCGCCGCGGCGTTCACCTTCCAGTACTCGCCCCGCCCCTCCACCCCTGCGGCGACGTTCGCCGACCAGGTTCCCCCGGAGGTGGTCGCCGACCGGTACCGCCGGCTGGTCGACCGTGTCGAGCAGGTCGCCTACGCCGAGAACCAGCACCAGGTCGGGCGGGTGGTGCAGGTGCTGGTCGCCGAGGGGGAGGGGCGCAAGGACCAGGCCACCCACCGGATCAGTGGGCGGGCCGAGGACAACCGGCTGGTCCACGTGCTGGCCCCGACATCCGGCCCGAGTCCACGTCCCGGAGACCTCGCCGAGGTGGAGGTGACGTACGCAGCCCCGCACCACCTGGTCGCTGATGCGGGGCCGCGCCGGGTGCGTCGGACCCGCGCGGGAGACCGGTGGGCCGCCGCGCAGCAGGACGACCACCCGGGCGCCGTCCTGGTCGGCATGCCCGGACGCCGCCCGTGAGCCGCGGCGTGCTCGCGGCGATCTGCCCGCACCCGCCGTTGATCGTCCCGGAGCTGGCCCGGGGCGCGGCCGGTGAGCTGGATGGGCTGCGCCGGGCGTGCGACGCCGCGGTCGAGGTGCTCCTGGCCGCCGCACCCGCCGAGGTCGTGGTGGTGGGT
>JAJYSQ010000225.1 GCA_021793495.1 Actinomycetes bacterium | reverse complement strand
CCACCGTCAGCCAGCTCGCACTCATGGTGGCCGTGCCGCCGCTGGTGCTCGCTGGCGCCCCGTGGATGGCGCTCGTGCGTGGCGTGCCGGCACGGCTTCGCAGCCGGGGACGCAGCCTGACGATCACCCGCCTGGCGGTGGCCGTGGTGGCGGTGGCAGATCGACCGTGGCTGGCCTGGCTGGCGGTCACCACCAGCCTGTGGCTGGCGTACCTGCCCGGGCCGTACGCCACGGCTGCCGGGAACCCAGCAGCTCGAACCGCGGTTCAGCTGGCGACGCTGGTCAGCGGGGTGTGGTGGTGGTCGACGGTGATGGACTCCCCGCCCCACCACGCACGCCTGGACGCCGTGCGGATGATCCTTCCGCAGCTGGCGATCATGCTCAACGGGTGGATCCTGGCTACCTGGCTGATGTACACGAGCCAGCTGGTGGACCACCCAGCGCTCGCGGCGGGGGGGCTGCTGTGGGGGATGGGCCCGCTGGACGACCAACGGTTCGGGGCGTCGTTGATCTGGACCCTCGGCACCCTCCCCTACGGGGCAGCGATCGCACCACGGGCCTACCGTTGGCTGGCCAGCGACGACCACGACTGGAGGTTGGAGCGCCATGCGTTCGCCTCGTGGAAGGATCGCGAGCCGAGGCGCCTGCAGGCAGGTCCCACCCCGTGATCCACCCCTGCCCCGACGTCGCCCGCTCCCGCGGACAGACCGATCGACCAGCTCGACCTACCGCCTGACCAAGGAGATCCGATGATCCTCGCCGCGCACAATCCGGCGGCCGACGTACTCACCTTCGTCTTCCCGCTGACCGTCTTCCTCGTCCTGGTGGCCTGGCTGTTCTTCGTACGCAAGCGCGGCTGATCCGGTTGCATCGACGTCCCGGCTGACCCCTTCCCTCGCGTTCCCTCGTGGAGGAGGGGTCAGCCGACGACCGCCCCAGGCGAGACCTGACCCATGGCCGCAAAGACGAACGGTGGGGCTCCCAGCTTGGCCGCTTCAGCATCGAACACCGTGGTGGCCTGCGTGTTTTCCTGGCGCATCGCGCTGAGCCGGGAGCGGACATCGGCCAGCACCCCCGGGTCCCAGCCGTGGCGGAGCAGCGTGACCAGGTCGTTGCACACGGCGGCGCCGTTCGGGTAGCTCCACGCCACGACCGTCTGGACCGCGTTGGTCAGTCCATCGCCGGCCAGGTCACGGGGGGCCGACGTGGTGGTCAGGTCCAACAGCTGCGGGTTGGCGTCCGGCCGGCACTCCATCGCGGACTCCAGCGCCAACGAGATCGCGGTCGCCCGGTCGGCGGAGTCCCCGGTCACCACACGGTCGTACCCGACGATCGAGGCCACGACTCCGAGCGAGCACGATGCCTGGTCGGCGTTGACCTGTTTCTCCAGCGACCCCAGGTCGCTGATCCGCTGGTTCGGGGTGGCCGGGTGCGGCCAGTCGGCCAGGACCATCAGCGCCACCGCAGCGGTGCCGATCGCCACCTGGATCACCCGGTTGGCGTACCACCGCCGAGGTCCCACCGGCAGCGGCGGGCTCACCCCGACCTCCTGGCCTGGGCGCCGGTCGACCCAGACGGGACCGTTCATGAGGTGCTCCTTGCGGGCGGTGAGACGGAGGGTTGCGGTGTCGTGGAAGGCTGCGCGGGTGCGGATGCCGGGGACCGGATCGAGCTCAGGGGCCGGGCCTCGGTCGACGACGTGGTCACTGCCGCGATCGCCTGACGTGCGTCGGTCGCGGTGAGCTCACCGATGTGCCGATACACGATCCGACCAGCCGCGTCCAGCCCGATCGTGACCGGAAGCCCCGGGACTCCGAGGGTCGTGGCCAGCGCCGCCCGGGGATCGGACACCACCGGCCAGGTGACCTGCTGGCGGCGCGCGAAGGCCAGCGCCGCTGTGGCGGTGTCGTTCGTGTCCACCCCGATCACCAGCGGAACCGGCCGGCCCGCGACCCGGGCAGCGACCAGTGCGTCCCGCAGCCGTGGGGTCTCGGCCTGGCAGGGTCCGCACCATGACGCCCAGAGGTTCACCAGGACGGCACGGCCGGCCAGCCGGTCGAGCCGGACCTCGCCCTTCCCTCCGAGGCACGGCAGGGTGAGGGCCGGCAGCTGGGACGACCCTCCGGTCCCGGCCACGGCGCAGGAGACCGGCGACCACCCTCCGGCGTTCCCCACCGGGGCCGTAGGCGCACCCCCGCCAGGAGTGGCGCCCGCGGACGCGACGCAACCGGCGAGCGCCAGGACCGTCAGACCCGCACCGACCGCTCCGGCTGCCCGCCGGGCCACACGTCTCACTGGCGAAGGCTAGCCGGACCGACCGCGTCAACCGCCCTATCTGACAAAACAGTCATGGCCGTCGTGCGGTGCACCCCTGGCTCGTCGTCGAGGGGTCTCCGCGGTGCGTTGACACCGGGTGGCACCAGGGTTGGGATGGCCCTGAGAACGAGCAGCGCGTTCTCAGGGCCCGAGCGGAGGCGGTGGAGGACATGCCCACGCGACCCACGCTGATCGTCTCGGTGCAACGTGCGCTCCACCTGGTCGATGCGGTCGGAGCAGCAACCGCCCCACCGACGGCCAAGCAGCTGGCCCGACGAACCGGCCTGGCGCCGGGGACCGCCTACCACCTGCTGCGCACCCTGGTGCACGAGGAGTACCTGGTCCGCGAGCCCGACGGCGGGTACCGCCTCGGCACCCGCATGCAGCCCGCCGGTGCCGTGCCGGCAGCGGCTAGCCCGGGCCCACGGACGGTCCCGCCGGGCGTCCGGCTACGACCGTTGCTCGTCGAGCTGCACCAACGGCTGCGGGCAGCGGTCTACCTGTCGGCGGTCGACGATGGCGAGGTCCGGATCATCGAGGTCATCGATTCTCCCGGCGCTCCTCGGGTCGACCTGTGGGTGGCGGCGCACGATGCGGCGCACGCCACCGCCCTGGGCAAGTGCCTGCTGGCCCAGCTCGAGGCGCCGTCGATGACGGAGTACCTCCTCGGACACCGTCTACCGGCCCTGACCGCACGGACCACGACCGACCCGACGTCGCTGTGCCGGCAGCTTGCCCGGGACCGGGCACGACGGTGGAGCACCGACCTGGAGGAGTACGCCGCCGGGACCGCGTGCGTGGCGGTCCCCCTGCTGGCCCCCACGGTGGTGGGGTGTCTCGCGGTCTCGGTACCCACCACCCACGTGTCGCGGCTGGCCCCCGCCCGCCACGTCCTGGGCGCCGGTGCAGCCAGGGCCAGCCGAGCTCTGGCCCTGGCTGACTGAGCCCGGCCCGGCTGCCTCCGGCCTCGCTCGGACCGACGTTTCTCACCATGTGAAGACTGGCCTCCGGGCTGGGGCTTGCGGCTCCGGCCACGCGGCTCGCACCCTGGGAGGGTGCGGTGCCCGGCACGTGACCCGACCCAGCCCGACCCAGGAGGATCGATGACGCAGACGCCCACGGTGCCGTCCGGCACGACCAGCTCGCGGGTGGACCTGGATGCCCCGGCTCGTCGGGACCTCTACCGGATGATGGTGCGGATCCGAACCTTCGAGGAGGCGATACTGGCCGCCTACCACGCGGACAAGTCGCCCGTCTTCGACATCGGCGCCGGGGCCATCCCCGGGGAGATGCACCTGGCAGCCGGGCAGGAGCCGGTCGCCGCCGGTGTGTGTGCACACCTGGGACCCCACGACGCGGTGACCGCGACGCACCGCCCGCACCACGTGGCGATCGCGCACGGCGTCGACCTGCACCGGATGACCGCCGAGATCTTCGGCCGCGCCACCGGGCTCGGCGGCGGCCGCGGTGGGCACATGCACCTGTTCGACCCCTCGGTGCACTTCTCCTGCTCCGGGATCATTGCCGAGGGGTTGCCGCCAGCCGTGGGTGCCGCGCTCGCGTTCGCCCGACGGGACAGCCACCAGGTCGCGGTCGCCTTCACCGGAGAAGGAGCCGCCAACCAGGGAGCCTTCCACGAGGCACTGAACCTGGCCGGGTTGTGGCACCTGCCGGTAGTCGTCGTGGTCGAGGACAACGATTGGGCGATCTCCGTGCCTCGGCAGGCAGCGACCGCGGTTGCCTCGAACGCCACCCGAGCCGCCGCGTACGGCATGCCGGGGGTACGCGTCGAGGGCAACGACGTCGAGGCGATCCACATCGCGGCGGGTGAGGCGGTGCGCCGGGCGCGCAGCGGGGGAGGGCCAACCCTGTTGGAGATCCACACGGTGCGGCTGTGGGGTCACTTCGAAGGTGACGCGCAGGGCTATCGCTCGGACAAGGACTCGGTCAGCGCCCACGACCCGATCCCGGCCTACGAGCAGACGCTGCGCACCGCCGGCGTACTCGATGACCACACCGTCGAACAGCTGCGCGACCAGGCACGTCGAGACGTCCAGGAGGCGATCACCTTCGCTACCACCAGCCCGCGGCCCGATCCGGCGGACGCCCTGACGAGCG
>JAJYSQ010000224.1 GCA_021793495.1 Actinomycetes bacterium | reverse complement strand
GGCGTACCGAGCAGGCCCGAGGAGGACACCCCGGACGGTAGCGCAGGAACTGAGCCCGGTCCTGGACCACCTGCCGACCCGCACCCGGTCATCCCCACGACCAAGAGCCCCGCGCCGGCCAGAGCTGCTGTCCGGGCACGCACGCATCGACCCACCTGACGCCGACCAGACCACCGATTGGCCAGGTGGGCGGGCCCGAGCCCGCCCACCGCCATGACCCCCTGTGCCATGCGACGAGGGTAACGGTGCCGTCAAGACGGCATCATGGTCTGCCCACACACACGAAGCTGATCGTCAGCTCACCGCTCGGGATAACCCACGGGGGGCTGGGAGACCTCGTCGAGAGCGGTTCGGATCTCTCCGGGAAGCACGACCTGTTCGCTGGCCAGCGCCCCACGCAGCTGGGCAGCGGTACGGGCCCCCAGCACCGGCGCAGTCACTCCCGGAGCGTCCCGAACCCATGCCAGCGCCACCTCGACCGGGGCTAGGCCCAGGCCGTCGGCTGCGGTCACCACGGCGTCCACGATCCGCGAGGCCCGCTCGTCCAGATACGCCGAGACGAACCCCCCGAAGTGCGGAGAGGCCCCGCGCGAGTCCGCTGGCGTTCCTCGCCGATACTTCCCCGACAGGACACCTCGCCCCAGCGGGGACCACGCCAAGATCCCCAGCCCCAGGAGTCCCGCTGCGGGCAGCACCTCTCGCTCCACGCCGCGGGACACCACGGAGTACTCCACCTGGCTGGACACGATTGCCGCCCGGCCTTGGCCGGCGAGCTGGTGAGCCACGGCGTAACCGGTCTGCCAGCCTGAGTAGTTGGAGATCCCGACGTACCGGGTGCGCCCCGAGGACTGAGCCACGTCCAGCGCCGAGAGAGTCTCTTCCAGGGGTGCGGCATCGCTCCAGGTGTGCACCTGCCACAGGTCCACGTGGTCGGTGCCCAAGTGGTGCAGCGACGCGTCCAGCTGGTCCAGCAGGGCGCGACGCGAGGTGTCGACCACGCGGCTACCGGTGCGCCGATCCAGCCCGGCCTTGGTCGCGATCACCAGGTCGCGACGGTCGACCACGGGGCCGAGCATCGCACCGATGACCTTCTCTGCCTCCCCGTCCCCATAGGTGGGCGCAGTGTCGAGGAAGCACCCGCCGGCATCCAGGTAGACGCGTAGCTGGTCGGCGGACTCGTGCTCGTCGGTGTCCCGCCCCCAGGTCATGGTCCCGAGCCCCACCCGAGACACCCGCAACCCTGAGCGTCCTAACCGTCGCTGCTCCATGATCGGCAGGCTATCGTCGCCGACGTCGGGGCAGCACGCCTGCCACCGGCCGGCGAGGAGGCTTTCGATGCGGCTGGGACTCAATCTCGGGTACTGGGGTGCTGGTAACGACGCGGACAACCTGGCGCTGGCTCAGGAGGCAGACCGCCTGGGGTATTCAGTCGTGTGGGCCGCCGAGGCGTACGGCTCGGATGCGGCCACCGTGCTGGCCTGGGTCGCCGCCCAGACCGCGCACGTGGACGTAGGCTCGGCGGTCTTCCAGATCCCTGGGCGCACCCCGGCGCTGACCGCGATGACCGCGGCCACCTTGGACACCCTGTCCGGCGGGAGGTTTCGCCTGGGTCTGGGCGTGTCCGGACCGCAGGTGTCCGAAGGCTGGCACGGGGTTCGGTTCGACAAGCCACTGGCGCGCACCCGGGAGTACGTCGACATCGTTCGGCTCGCCCTGGCGCGTCAGACCGTGGAGTACCACGGTCAGCACTGGGAGCTGCCGCTGCCCGACGGACCGGGCAAGGCGCTGCGCCTGACCGTGCGCCCGGTGCGCGAGTCGATCCCCATCTACCTGGCCGCAGTCGGCCCGAAGAACCTCGAGCTGGCCGGTGAGCTGGCCGACGGCTGGCTCGCGATCTTCTTCTCTCCCGAGCACGCGGCCGACTCGCTCGACCATGTCTGCGCCGGCCGACAGCGGTCCGCGTCCGGCCCATCGATGGACGGCTTCGACGTCGTCCCCACCGTGCCGATCGTCGTCGGTCCCGACGTCGCCGCCTGCGCGGAACCCGTACGCGGGTACGCAGCGCTCTACCTCGGCGGCATGGGCAGCCGCGAGCAGAACTTCTACAACCGCCTGGCGGGCCGGATGGGGTACGAGAAGGCTGCCGGGGAGATCCAGGACCGTTACCTCGCCCGTGACTACGTCGGCGCGATGGCTGCGGTCCCCTTCGAGTTCCTCGACTCCACCTCGCTGCTCGGACCGGTGGAGCGGATCGCCGACCGGCTGCACGCCTACGCCGATGCCGGAGTCACCACCATGAGCATTGCCACGTACGCCGCGACCCTGGACGAACGGATCGGGGCGGTCCGGGGTGCCGCGCAGGCCTTGGACCGGTCTGGCCTGGGAGAGTAGCCCCGACGTGGCGACCCGGTCGGGGGCTGTGCTCTCCGGTGTGCCACGCTGCCCACGTGCCGACTCTGCTGCTCGTACGACACGGTCGGACCGAGGCGAACTCATCGGGTGTCCTCGCCGGTTGGACCCCGGGGGTCGGGCTGGACGACATCGGGCGATCGCAGGCCACCGACCTGGCCGCACGCCTGACCGGTCTGCCGCTCGCCCGGGTCGTCCGCAGCCCGCTGCAACGGTGCCAGGAGACGGTCGACCTGCTCCTCGCCGGCCGAGACGGCCCTGCGCCGGTCGTCGACGAGCGGTTGGGGGAGTGCCGGTACGGCGACTGGACCGGCCAACCGATCACGTCGCTGGCCAAGGACCCGCTGTGGAAGGTCGTCCAGGCCCATCCCAGCGCGGTCACCTTCCCGGGGGACCAGGCAGAGTCGCTGCTCGCCATGGCTACCCGAGCGGTGACCGCCGTCCGAGACTGGGACGCTCGGGTCCGGGCGGAGGACGGCGATGACGCGATCTGGCTGGCCTGCTCGCACGCCGACGTGATCAAGGCGATCGTCGCGGACGCCCTCGGGGTACACCTGGACTTCTTCCAGCGGATCGTCGTCGACCCCGCGTCGGTCACCGTGGTGCGCTACACCACGCTGCGTCCCTTCGTGCTCCGACTGAACGACACCGCCACCAGCCTCGCCTCGCTGCGGCCCGTGGTCCGGGCGCGCCGGCAACGCGGGCAACGCGCCTCCGCGGCGAGCAGCGACGCGGTGGTCGGAGGAGGGGCCGGCGGCACACCCACGCCTGCCAGCACCCCTCGGTCCACCCGGCGAGCCACCCCGACCGACCGCGCGCGGCTGTCATAGGGTCAGGAGCCATGTCCCGCCAGGTGTTCGTCTACGACCGTCCGGAGCGTTTCATCGCCGGGACGGTTGGGCAACCCGGTCAGCGGACGTTCTATCTCCAGGCCTCCGCCGCTGGTCGTCGAACCACCGTTGCGCTGGAGAAGACCCAGGTCGCACTGCTGGCTGAACGTCTCGAGCAGCTGCTCGACGAGGTGCTCCGCCGCTCCGGCGGCACCGCTGCCGTGCCCGCGGTTGCCCCCGTCGAGCTCGCCGACAACGCCCCGCTCGACACCCCGGTCGATGAGGACTTCCGAGTCGGGGCCATGGCTCTGGCCTGGGACGATGCCGCCGAGCGTGTGGTGGTCGAGGCGATCGCCCTCGACCCGGAAGCCGATCAGCCTGCTGAGGGCAACGACGAGGACCCCACCGGTCGGGAGGATGACGGCCTGATCGCCGACGATGACGTCGAGGGACCTCCGGTTCTGCGGGTGCGGCTGACCGGTGCGCAAACCCGGGCGTTCGCCCAGCGAGCCCTGGCGGTGGTCGCCGCCGGCCGACCGAGCTGCCCGTTCTGTGGGCTACCCATCGACCCGTCCGGGCACATCTGCCCCCGGTCCAACGGCTACCGCCGCCGAGGCTGAGCAGCATCGGGGCGCAGCGCAGGGCATCCTGGTCCCGTGGGGATCGAGATCGCGCAGGCTGATCGCGTGCTGACCGACGGCCAGCTGAGCATCGAAGGCCGACTGACCGGGGCATCGAACACGACGCTGCTGGCGACCGTCACGTTGGCCGGGCAGACCATTCGTTGCGTCTACAAGCCGATCCGCGGCGAGCGCCCGCTGTGGGACTTCCCCGACGGGAGCCTGGCGCACCGCGAGGTCGGCGCCTACCTGGTGTCCCAGGCCACCGGGTGGGACCTGGTCCCGCCAACCGTGCTGCGCGACGGTCCGCTGGGCCCAGGAGCCTGTCAGCTGTGGGTCGAGACCGAGCCGGACGACGACCTGGCCGCTCTCGTCCCGTCCGACCAGGTTCCTGACGGCTACCTGCCGGTGCTCAGCGCGACCCTGGTCAGCGGCGAGGAGGTGGTCCTGGCCCATCGGGACGACGAGCGGCTGGCCCACATGGCCGTGTTCGACGCTGTGGTGAACAACGCCGACCGCAAGGTCGGCCACCTGCTGCTCGCTGCCGACGAGCACCTTTTCGGTTGCGACCACGGCGTGTGCTTCCACGTCGAG
>JAJYSQ010000223.1 GCA_021793495.1 Actinomycetes bacterium | reverse complement strand
TGGTGGTCCGGCCGTTGTGAGGGACATGTCCTTCTCCGACCAGGCGTTGACCGCGGCGTGGCTGGTCGCGCACGTCGCCTCGCTGCCCGCTGGGGTCCATGACGTGCCGGCGGAGATCGACTCGGAGGTGGCCACGCTCAAGCTGGCCTCGATGGGGATGGCCGTCGACGTGCTCACCCCGGCGCAGGAGAAGTACCTGGCCTCCTGGGAGCAGGGGTCCTAGGACCACGGCGCGCGAGCGACCGCTTCCCGGAACCGTCACCGTGCCTCGGGGGTCGACGCGGCGCTCAACCGGGGGCGGCCCAGCTGCTCGACGTCTCGGGATCGGGCGGATCTCGGCGGACCGGCATCGTGGCCACCGGCGCGGCTGGGAGGGTCCCGGCGCGTGCCGTCCGGCTGAGTGCGCGGGCCGAACGCACCGCAAGGACGGTGGACAGGAACGTCTCGGCCGGCACCCCGGACGGCGGAGCAGGGGTGACGTACGCGGCGGTCTGGCGGGCCAGATCGGCGGCCAGACCGGCGCGTACCTGCGGGTCCAGCGCGGTGATGCGCATCAGGAACTGGCGGACGTCGAGGGCTAACCGGTCCGGCAGGCCGACCGAGGCGACCCCGGCCCAGGCGGCCAGGCCGGGGTCCACCCGGGGCGCCTGGCCGGTCACGTACCCGGATCGAGGAATCCGGTCGCGCACGACCACCGTGCCGGCCAGCAGGTCACCGACCCGCTGGCCACGGAGGGAGATCAGGGACGACGTCACGGCCACCACGCCGGCGGTGGCCCAGACGTCGACGAAGACCTCGGCGAGAGCGCGGATCAGGGCCTGCCGGAAGCGCACCGGCCCGCCGTCGTCACGGACCACCCGCAACCCCATCGCCTGCTTGCCCAGGGTCCGCCCCCGGGTCATGGTCTCGGCCGCGGTCGGGTACCCGACCAGCACGGCGACGGTCAGGGTCAGCATCAGGGCGTGCGCGGCGGCCGGGTCGCTGCCGAGCAGCACGGCACCGAGCACGGTCAGACCGATCAGCAACGCGGCCAGCTGGACCACCAGGTCGATCCCGAGCGCGATCGACCGCGAGCCGATCCTCGCCAGGTCGAGCTGGTAGGCGACCGCATCGCCGTTGACCAGCGTCCCCCCGGTGGAGCTCACCGGGCAGGCCCCCCGTGCTCGCCGGCATGCTCGCCGGCACGGGTCAGCCGTCGCACCAGCTCGCCGGGCACGACGCTGTCCGGGTCACGCAGCGCGCTCATCGCTGCTCGCACCCCCACCAGGCCGGCATACAGCGAGGGGCAGGTGGGGCACCCGGCGAGGTGCGCCTCGAGGCGGTGGCGCTGCTCCGCGTCGAGCCCACCGTCCATGTAGTCGGAGACGTCCCGTCGTGCCTGCCAGCAGCTCATCGGGACTCCCTGGGTGGCACGCCGGCGCTCGGCCCCGTACGCCAGCGCAGTGACCAGCATCATGCGGCCACGCCGCAGCCTCGCCTTGGTCGGCGGCCACCGGGGTCTCGTGCTCGGTACGCGCCCGGTCGACGGCCAGGTGGTGCAGGATCGAGCGTAGCCAGCTGCCCAGGCTCGCCCGCCCGGCGAAGGACTCGCGGCGTTCCCAGGCCCTGGCCAGCGTGTCGCCGACGAGGTCCTCGGCCCGTGTGGGATCGCCGACCAAGCTCCGGGCGTACCGCAGCAGCCCGCCCAGCTCGGCGGTGAGCTCGTTGGCACCGAACCCGGTGGCACGGGGTGCGGTGCTCGCTGCCGCCCGGGCAGGCCCCGAGGTACCCGGTACCTGCTCGGGCGAGGGCGCGGTGACCGGCATGGCAGCAGGGTAGCCAGGCAGCGCTCAGCGGTGCGCGTTCTGACGCGGCTGCGACGTCCCATCCGTGGCGCCGTCGGAGTCACCGGTGGTGTTCACCCCGAGCGGCAGGTACAGCGGGCAGCTGGAGACCGACGAGGTCGCCAGCATCACCAGGGCGACGGTGTACAGCACGATGCTGACCACGCTCACCGGCCCGACGACCAGGCCGACGATCACGGCGATCGGTGCGATCACGAACGAGCGGACCCGACGGTCCATCGTGCCCATGTTCTTCTTCATGGCATCCTCCTGTGGGGTGGTCTCGGCGCACGACGGGTGCCGTGCCGACCGGGAGCCGGGTGACCGGTCCGCCGGGTGCTCGTCGCCGACGTACCGGCGGACGGGTCACTGGCGTTCCGGTGGATAGACGGTTCGCGGGCCGATCCGGATACATCCCCTGGTCACAGGCGCCCGGCCGTACGCTGCCCGGGTGGACCTGGACGCGTACGTGGCCCAGCATCGCGACGAGTGGGACCGGCTTGCCGTGCTGGTGGGGCGGGCGGGGCGCCGAGGGGTGCGCGAGCGGCGGCTGACCGCGGAACAGGCTGACGAGCTGGTCGAGCGGTACCAGCGGGTCGCGGTCCACCTCTCGGTGCTGCGCGCGGCAGCCCCCGACCCCGTGCTGCTCGCCCGGCTGTCGGGTCTGGTCGGCAGCGCTCGTGCCGCGATCACCGGGACCCGGACCCCGGTACGTCGCGATGTCCGGCACTTCCTGCTGGTCGCCTTCCCGGTTGCGGTCTACCGGGCCCGGGCCTGGTGGGTCGGTACCGCGCTGGCCTGGATGGCGCTCGCGGCGGTCCTGGCGGTGTGGGTCGCCGGCTCACCGCAGGTGCAGGCACACATCGCGACGCCGCGGGAGATCCGCAGCCTGGTCGAGCCGGGTGGTGCCTTCCAGACCTACTACCACTCCAACCCGGCCGCCGCCTTCGCCGCCTCGGTCTGGACCAACAACGCGTGGGTAGCCGCGATGGCCCTGGTCAGTGGGGTGCTGCTGGGCCTGCCCACCCTCTGGGTGCTGCTGGCGAACGCGGCAAACGTCGGGGTCTCCGCCGGGCTGATGGCCGCCGCGGGACGGCTCGGGGTGTTCTTCGCGCTGATCACGCCGCACGGCATGCTGGAGCTGACCGCGGTGTTCGTCGCCGCGGGTACCGGTCTGCGACTGGGGTGGACGGTGATCGACCCTGGCCCGCTTCGACGAACCGAGGCCTTGGCCCAGCAGGGCCGCACGGCGGTGGCGATCGCCCTCGGTCTGGTCGGGGTGCTGGCGGTCTCCGGGGCGATCGAGGCGTTCGTCACCCCGTCACCGCTGCCGACCTGGGCGCGGGTCGGGGTGGGTGTCCTCGCCGAGGTGGCCTTCCTCGGGTACGTGACCATCCTCGGTCGTCGTGGGGTCCGGTCCGGCCAGACCGGTGACCTGGTCGTCGAGCTGGTCGGGCCGGGCGGCGGCCCGCCGATCCAGGCTCACAACCGTCCGGCTGCCTTCAATGCCAGGTAGGCCTCGACCAGCCGAGCTGGCAGCGCCTCGGGGTCGGCATCGACGACCTGGACTCCGCGGTGCGTCAGCAGGTCCACCGTCCGGGCGCGTTCGGTCATCGTCCGAGCGGCCGCCGCCGCCTCGTACACGGACGCCGCGCTACCGCGTCGCCGGGCCATCGCGGCCAGGCCTGGGTCGGCCACCGCGCCGAGCAGGACCCGGTGGCGGGCGACCAGCGGTCCCAGGGCCGGCACCAGGGACTCGGTCACCGCGGTGGGGTCAAGGCCGGTGAGCAGGACCACCAGGGCGCCGCGGCCGGCCCGGTGCAGAACGGTCGACACCATCCCGACCTGGTCGGTCTCGACCAGGTCGGCCTCCAACGCTGCGGTCGCGCTGACCAGACGGGCGAGCACCTGTCCACGGGGCGCACCGAGCACCTGGGCCCGCACCCGACGGTCGTACGCCACCAGGTCGACCCGGTCTCCGGCCGCGGCCGCGACGGCCGCCAGCAACAGCGTGGCCTCGATCAGGTGGTCGAGCCGGGGCTCGTCGATGATCCGGGCGGCGGCGGTACGTCCCGTGTCGATGACCACCAGCAGCGCCCGGTCGCGCTCCGGACGCCAGGTACGCACCACGACCTCGTCGCGTCGCGCGGTGGCTCGCCAGTCGATGGCTCGCGCGTCGTCGCCGTCGACGTACTCCCGGAGCGCGTCAAACTCCGTTCCCTCCCCACGGGTTCGCACGCTGGTACGACCGTCCAGCTCGTTGAGTCGGGCGAGCATGCTCGGCAGGTGGCGTCGGGAGACGAAGGGCGCGACCACCCGTACGGTCCCGGGGCACGGCACCGTTCGCTGCCACGCCGCCAGCCCCAACGGGCCGATCGACCGCACCGTCACCCCGGTGGCTGCACGATCGCCCCGGCGGGTAGGCACCAGATGGGTGGTCAGCCGTCGGGTGGCCCCGGCAGCGACATCCAAGCGGTGGGTCTCGTCCACCGCACCGGCGCTGGGCACCCAGGAGTCCCGCAGGATCCCGCGGACCCGCCGGCGGCCGCCATTGGTCACGAACAGCGCGACGGTGGCTGGTTCGCCCCGGCGAACCTGGCGGGCCCCGCCGCGGGTGACGTGCACAGCCCC
>JAJYSQ010000222.1 GCA_021793495.1 Actinomycetes bacterium | reverse complement strand
TGCTGCGGCCGGACCAGTGAGCGACAGGGCGAGGGTGCGTACCGGTTGGCCTGGGCAGACACCGGCTCCGCGACGCGTCGGCAGGCTACCCTGGGCCGACCCCAGCACCGGTCACGGTGGGGGTATCGGGAGGAACCATGCACATCGACGAGGAGTCGACCGGGGAGATCCTCAACCGTCTGCGCCGGGCTCAGGGGCAGGTCGCCGGCGTGATCCGCATGATCGAGTCCGGTGCCGACTGCCAAGGGGTGGTCACTCAGCTAGCCGCTGCCTCGCGTGCCCTGGATCGGGCCGGGTACAAGATCATCGCCAACGGGATGCGTCAGTGCCTGGCGGGGGAGGACGGGCAGGCGCCGATGACCCCCGACCAGCTGGAGAAGCTCTTCCTCTCCCTGGCGTAGCGAGCTCGGGTCCCTGGCGTAGCGAGCTCGGGTCCCTGGCGTAGCGAGCTCGGGTCACAGCGGGCCGGGAAAGGCCGCCTCGGCCCGGTCGGCCACCACGGACCACGCCCGGTGCAGCCGCCACGCGCCGGCGAGCGCGGCGAGCGCGGCCAGGCCGACCACGACGACGTCCACCGGGGTGGACAGCCGTTCGATCGTCGCGCCCGCCACGAACGCCCCGGTGCCCCACGCGGTGGCCCACACCACTGCGCCGGCCGCGTTCGCGACGAAGAACCGTGGCCACGGCATGTGGTTGACCCCTGCCAGGAACGCCGCGTAGGTGCGCAGCAACGCGACGAACCGCCCGAGGAACACCACCGCACCGCCGTGCTCGGCGAACAGGTACCGCCCGACCTTCAGGTCCCGCTCGCGTACCCGGACGACGTGGCCGAACCGGGCCAGCAGCGGCCATCCGCCGTACCGGCCGAGCGCGTACCCCACGTTGTCCCCGACGATGGCGGCCACCACCGCGACCAGCACCACCACGGCGATCGACAGCCGACCCGTGGTCCCCGCGTACACCGCGGCGAGCACCAGCATCGTCTCCCCGGGCAACGGGATGCCCAGGCTCTCCAGGCCGACCAGCAGGAACACGGCCAGGTAGCCGTAGCGGACCAGCATCGAGTCCAGGCTCGCGGTACTGATCAGGGCTGACGCCAGGTGCACGGGGTCACCGTATCGGCCCCTGATGAGCGCCCGGTGAAGCCGCACCCGACTCATCGGCTCCGACCGTGGGTGAGGGTCAGTCGGACGGCAGCAGCTCGTACGTCGGGTTGGCCACCGCCAGGTGCCCGTCGAACGCTCCGACCCGTCCACGGATGCGGACCCGCCGGCCCGGCTCGATGCCCGGGATGGAGCGTCGGCCGTAGAAGAGCACGGACATCCCGCCGGTGTCGTCGAAGACCTCCAGCTCCAGCGCCGGGGCCCCCGAGACCGGGGCGACCCGCACGGTGCGGACCTGGCCCTCGATCTGCACGCGCTGACGCCACCGGACCCGCCCGATCGGGGTGGTCGCCAGCTCCTCAGGCTCGAGGTCCGACTGATCGAGATCCGCGGAGCTGGCATCAGGGGCGGTCGGGATCGGCTGGTCGTGCAGCAGGCTGCGGGTCCGGGCCCGCTCCGCGCTGACCTGGCGGGTGGTGGGGCCGCCTACCCGTTCACGGGCGCCATCGTCGGCCGTTGCCGCGGCTCGGTCGAGCAACCGCTTGGCGATCTCGTCGACGTCGAACGGCACGATGGTGGCTGCCGCCCGGCGGACGCGGCTGATGGCTTGGGCGATGTTGTCAGCCGTGCGGTCGTGCAGCAGCCGACCGACCAGCGCGGAGTAGCTGCGCCGTGGTAGCAGGATGGAGACCTCGCTGAGGTTGTCGGCGGTGATCCGGGAGGCGAGCTCCACCGCGGCTTGGGGGATCCGACGGTCCGGGCAGTCGATCAGCTCCAGCGGCAGGTCCACCCCCGGGTAGGCGGTCCACCGGGCCTGCAGCTCGCGGGCGTGGTCGGCGTCGATGACGAAGTGCACGACGCGCAACGCCGCCGGCTTGAGGCTGCGCGCGTACCGCATCGCCCGGACCACGGCCAGGTCCAGGTCGTCGACGAGCACCACCACGACGTGGCGTGGCAGGTTCGTGCCCGGGCTGAGGACCGGTGCCATCTCCAGTGCTTGTGCCTCGGCCCGGTAGCGGCGGTTGAGCCGCATCAGGGCGAAGACCAGGGTCGGGAACACGAGGACCACCAGCCAGGCGCCCTCGGTGAACTTCACGACTGCGAAGATCACCACGATCAGCAGGGAGACCGCCCCGGCGGCGAAGTTCAGCGCCAGCTTCGTCTGCCAGTGGGGGCCTCGGTGGGTGTGGAAGTGCTTGGCCATGCCGAAGCCGGCCATGGTGAACCCGGTGAACACCCCGATCGCGTAGAACGCGATGAGCTTCTCCACGTGCGCCCCGACGCCGATCAGCAGCGCGAGGGAGAGCACGGTCAGCACGATGATGCCGTTGGAGAAGGCCAGGCGGTGCCCGCGCTTGGACAGCTGGCGGGGCAGGAAGGAGTCCTCGGCCACGAAGCTGGTGAGGAATGGGAAGCCGTTGAACGGCGTGTTCGCCCCGGTGTAGAGGATGAGCATCGTGGCCAGCTGGACCAGGTAGAACAGCACCCGGCCCCACCACTGGTGGCCGAAGACCGCCTCGGCCACCTGGGAGATCACGGTGGGGGACCCGGAGTAGTACGGCACCGCGTGCGTCTGGTGGGCCAGCCACGAGACCCCGGCCACCAGGGTGCCGAGGATCACGCTCATCACCACCAGCGTGCGCCGGGCGTTGACCCCTTCGGGTGGCTTGAAGGCGCTGACGCCGTTGGAGATCGCCTCCAACCCGGTCAGGGACGAGCCGCCGTTGGCGAACGCCTTCAGCAGGATGTAGATCGCCCCGAACGCCAGCAGCGGCGAGCCGTGCCCGATCGAGTACGCGCCGGGCTGCACGGGGTTGTACAGAGGTAGGTCTCCCAGTGCCTCCCGGATGATGCCGACGACGATGACGAGCCCGACGGACGCCGCGAAGAAGTACGTGGGGAAGGCAAAGGCCCGCCCGGCCTCGCGGATGCCGCGTAGGTTGCCGAAGAACAGCACCAGCACGACACCGACGGTGATCTCCAGCGAGTACCCGGTCAGGCGGGGCAGCGCCGAGGTGATGGCCGCGGTGCCGGCGGAGGCCTGGACCGCCACCGTGACGATGTAGTCGATCATCAGGGCGACGGCGGCGATCTGCGCGATCCGGGGCCCGAAGTTCTCCCGGGCGACCACGTACGAGCCGCCCGCCTTGGTGTAGATGGTCACGACCTGCCGGTAGGACAGGGTGACCAGGATGAGCACGCCGAGCACGACCGCGGTCATCGGCAGCAGGATCGTGTAGGCGGCCATGCCGAACAGAGGCAGCAGGATCAGCAGCATCTCCTCGGTGCCGTACGCCGAGGAGGAGATCATGTCGGAGCTGAGCACGCCCAGTGCCATCGTCTTGCTCAGCCGCTCGGACTTGAGCTGGTAGTTGGTCAGCGGCGGGCCGAGGAGCCGGCGCTTGAGCCGGTAGCCGAGCGGTTCGGGCAGCACGATCTCGCCCTGGATCGGGGTCGGTGATCCAGCCGGGCGTCCGGGAGCAGGCTCGGATGTGCTGGGATCACCCAGGATGGGCATCGGGTTCCTCGCTGGGCTGGCTGGGCTGGCTGGCCTCCAGGAGGGCCGCCGCAGGGGATCGTACGGGCAGGCCGCTCTACCGAGAGAACGAGCCCGGTGTTATCTTGACGTCGAGATACATCCCGGAGAGGAGTTCAGGGTGAAGCCCAGCCAGAGCATCGACACCTTCGGCGCGCGAGGACGGCTGCAGGCAGGCGGTGACGCCTACGAGATCTTTCGGATCGGCGAGGTCCAGGGCGTCGCGAGCCTGCCGTTCAGCCTGAAGGTCCTGCTGGAGAACCTGCTGCGTACCGAAGACGGAGTGCAGGTGACGGCCGAGCACATCCGGGCCCTGGCCGGGTGGGACCCGCTGGCCGAGCCGGCCACCGAGATCGCGTTCACCCCGGCTCGGGTGCTGCTGCAGGACTTCACCGGGGTCCCCTCGGTGGTGGACCTGGCCGCCATGCGCGAGGCCATGCGTGACCTCGGTGGCGACCCCGCGCGGATCAATCCGCTCGCGCCGGTCGAGCTGGTGATCGACCACTCGGTGATTGCGGACGTGTTCGGTGAACCGGACGCCTTCGCCCGGAACGTGGAGCTCGAGTACGCGCGGAACAGGGAGCGCTACCAGTTCCTGCGCTGGGGCCAGGGCGCGTTCGACGAGTTCCGGGTGGTCCCCCCGGGCACCGGCATCGTCCACCAGGTGAACATCGAGCACCTGGCCCGGGTGGTGATGGTCCGGGACGGCCGTGCCTACCCGGACACCTGCGTGGGTACCGACTCGCACACCACGATGGAGAACGGCCTCGGCGTGCTCGGCTGGGGCGTCGGCGGGATCGAGGCCGAGGCGGCGATGCTCGG
>JAJYSQ010000221.1 GCA_021793495.1 Actinomycetes bacterium | reverse complement strand
GCTCATCGCAGGTCCGGGCGTGTACATCTGCGACGAGTGCATCGACCTGTGCAACGAGATCATCGAGGAGGAGCTCTCCGAGAGCAGCGAGCTGAAGTGGGACGAGCTGCCCAAACCACGGGAGATCTATGACTTCCTCGAGCAGTACGTCATCGGTCAGGACTCCGCCAAGAAGGCGCTGTCGGTCGCGGTGTACAACCACTACAAGCGCGTGCAGGCGGGGGAGGGGACTCGGCCGGGGCGTGAGGACGTCGTGGAGCTGGCGAAGTCCAACATCCTGCTGATCGGCCCCACGGGGTGCGGGAAGACCTACCTGGCCCAGACCTTGGCCCGGATGCTCAACGTGCCGTTCGCCATCGCGGACGCCACCGCGCTGACCGAGGCCGGGTACGTCGGGGAGGATGTGGAGAACATCCTGCTCAAGCTGATCCAGGCTGCGGACTACGACGTGAAGAAGGCCGAGACCGGCATCATCTACATCGATGAGGTCGACAAGATCGCTCGCAAGAGCGAGAACCCTTCGATCACCCGGGACGTCTCGGGTGAAGGGGTCCAGCAGGCTCTGCTGAAGATCCTCGAGGGGACCACCGCCAGCGTGCCCCCTCAGGGTGGCCGCAAGCATCCGCACCAGGAGTTCATCCAGATCGACACGACGAACGTCCTGTTCATCGTGGGCGGGGCCTTCTCCGGACTCGAGGCGATCATCGAGGGGCGGGTGGGTAAGAAGGGGATCGGTTTCGGCGCCATCCTGCACTCGAAGGCGGATCGGCTGACTGATGACGTGTTCGCCGAGGTGATGCCGGAGGACCTGTTGAAGTTCGGCATGATCCCGGAGTTCGTCGGCCGCCTTCCGGTGATCACCACCGTGAGCAACCTCGACCGCCAGGCGCTGGTCCGGATCCTCGCCGAGCCCAAGAACGCGCTGGTGCGTCAGTATGAGCGGCTGTTCGAGCTGGACGGGGTGGAGCTGGAGTTCGCTGATGACGCGATCGAGGCGGTCGCCGACCAGGCGATCCTGCGCGGCACCGGTGCTCGTGGGCTGCGAGCCATCATGGAGGAGGTGCTGCTGGGTGTGATGTACGAGATCCCCAGCAGGACCGACGTCGCCCGGGTGGTGATCACCCGGGAGGCCGTGCTCGAGCGCGTCAACCCGACCCTGGTGCCGCGCGACGTGCCGGCTCCCAAGCGGGAGCGGCGCGAGAAGAGCGCCTGACCTGCGCCGACAGCTGAGGCACCGGACCTCGAGAACTGGGTCGAGGGGGATGGGGCGGATCAGGGTCAGATCGTCACGCTCACCCGTAGCCCGCCGTCGGTCTCGGACCCGGCTGCTGCGGCGTGCAGCTCCAGTGCCTGCACCCGCCCGGCGGCCTTCAGGTCCTCGATGGCCAGCTTCACGCGGGCGATCGACTCGGCAGGCCCGGTGACGACCGCCAGCGCTACCTCGGAGCGCATCGACAGCTTCGCCTCGGTCTTGGCCTTGCGCAGGCCCGACAGCACCACCGCCACCTCGGGGCCCAACCGCGGGTCGGCGTCCGGCGCCACCGCGCCCAGCTCGTCGATGCCCGGCCACGGTGCCCGGTGGATCGAGCCTGCCTGCCACCAGGACCACACCTCTTCGGTGACGAAGGGAAGGATTGGGGCAAACTGGCGCAGCAGGATCGACAGCGCTCGGGCCAGCGTCACCCGGGCCGACGTGGCCGGTGCGTCGCCGCGCCCTCCGTACGCGCGGTCCTTGACCAGCTCGAGGTAGTCGTCGCAGAAGGACCAGAAGAACGTCTCGGTAGTCTCCAGCCCGCGGGTGTGGTCGTACCGGGCGAAGGCCGCCGACACCGCGTCGATCTCCTCGGCCAGGGCGGCGAGCAGCGCTCGGTCCAGCGCCTCGGTGACCCCTGCCTCGGTGACCCCTGCCGGGTCCCTGCTGGTCATCGCGCTGGTCACCCCGGGCAGCCCGAGCACGAACCGGCTGGCGTTGAGGATCTTCACTGCCAGGCGCCGGCCGATCTTCATCTGCCCTGGGTCGAAGGCGGTGTCCACCCCGAGCCGTCCGCTGGCCGCCCAGTACCGGACGGCGTCCGACCCGTGCTGGTCGAGCAGGTCCATGGGGGTGACGACGTTGCCCTTGGACTTGCTCATCTTCTTGCGGTCCGGGTCCAGGATCCAGCCGGAGATCGCCACGTCGCTCCAGGGCAGCGTGGCGTGCTCAGCGTCCGAGCGGACGACCGTGGCGAACAGCCAGGTGCGGATGATCTCGTGCGCCTGTGGGCGCAGGTCCATGGGGAAGACGCGGGCGAACAGGTCCGGGTCGCGCTCCCAGCCGCCGGCGATCTGCGGGGTCAGGGAGGAGGTTGCCCAGGTGTCCATCACGTCCGGATCGCCGATGAAGCCGCCAGGCTTGCCGCGCTGGCCCTCGGTGTACCCGGGGGCGGGGTCGGTCGACGGGTCGACCGGCAGGGTGGACTCGTCCGCCGCTATCACCCGGTCGTACCGGGGCTCGCCGGCATCGTCCAGCGGGTACCACACGGGGAACGGCACCCCGAAGAAGCGCTGGCGACTGACCAACCAGTCACCGGTCAGGCCGCTGACCCAGTTCTGGTAGCGCACGGCCATGGACTCCGGGTGCCAGTTCAGCTCGGTGCCACGGCGCAGGAGCTGGTGGCGCAGCGCCTCGTCTCGGCCGCCGTTGCGCAGGTACCACTGCCGGGTGGTGACGATCTCCAGCGGCCGGTCTCCGCGCTCGAAGAACTTCACCGGATGCGTGATCGGCCGTGGCTCACCACGCAGCCGACCGGCTTCGCGCAGCAGGGCGACGAGCGTCTCGCGCGCCGCATGCACGGTCGATCCGGCCAGCTGCTCGTACGCGTCGCGGCCCGCGGCCGAGTCCAGGCCCGGCGGCGGCACCGGGATCAGTCGGCCGTCCCAGCCGATGACTGGTCGGGTGTCCAGCTCCAGCTCCCGCCACCACGTCACGTCGGTGGGGTCACCGAAGGTGCAGACCATGGCGATCCCGGTGCCCTTGTCCGGGTCGGCCAGCCGGTGCGGCTTGACCGGCACCTCGACGTCGAACACCGGGGTGCGCACGGTGGTGCCGAACAGGTCCGCGTACCGCGGGTCATCGGGGTGGGCGACCAGGGCCACGCACGCCGGCAGCAGCTCAGGTCGGGTGGTGTCCACCAGCACCTCGCGCACCGGGTCGGCGCCGTCGTGGTGGGTGAAGACCAGCCGGTGGTAGGCACCCGGACGCTCTCGGTCCTCCAGCTCGGCCTGGGCGACCGCGGTGCGGAACGTCACGTCCCACAGCGTGGGCGCCTCTGCCTGGTAGGCCTCTGCGCGAGCCAGGTTCCGTAGGAACGCCCGCTGGCTGGCTACTCGCGAGTCGTGACCGATCGTGGTGTAGCCGAAGGACCAGTCCACCGACAGCCCCAGCCGGCGCCACAGCTGCTCGAACACCTGCTCGTCGGTCGCGGTCAGCCGCTCGCACAGCTCGACGAAGGTGCGTCGGGACACGGGGGCCTGCTCCTTGCCAGGGGAGTCCGGGAGGGCGGCGTCGGCGTCGTACGGCAGGGAAGGGTCGCAGCGCACACCATAGAAATTCTGCACGCGCCGCTCGGTGGGCAGCCCGTTGTCGTCCCACCCCATCGGGTAGAAGACCTCCTTGCCGAGCATCCGTCGGTACCGGGCGATGACATCGGTGTGCGTGTAGGAGAAGACGTGGCCGACGTGCAGGGAGCCCGAGACCGTGGGGGGCGGTGTGTCGATGGAGAAGACCCGGTGGCGCGGGGCGGTCCGGTCGAACCGGTACGTTCCCTGCTCGGCCCAGGCGGCAGCCCACCGGTCCTCGATGCCGTCGATGGTCGGCTGGTCGGGGATCGACCGTTCGGCGGCGTTCCGTTCGGGTGCGGACGGGTCACGGTCCGATGCGGGCTGCTCCATGGCAGGTCATCGTACGGACACCTGGGGGTCGACCGGCGGGTGCCGACGTTAGACTCCGCAGGTGAGCCCAGCCGTCTCCCACGGGTCTGATCCCGACCGGCTGGTCGCCGACCGGTTTGCCGACGTGTCAGCCGAGATCCTCAGCCGCACCCCAGAGTCTGACGTGGATCCGTCGCTGGAGCGGATCCGGGCGCTCGTCGACCTGCTCGGCGACCCACAGCTGGGGTACCCCGTGGTGCACCTCACCGGGACGAACGGGAAGACCAGCACCACGCGGATGGTCGAGTCACTGCTGCGTACCGCGGGACTGCGGACCGGTCGGTACACCAGCCCGCACGTGGAGTCGATCACCGAGCGGATCGCGGTGGACGGCCAGCCGTTGGACGCCGTTGGGTTCCTCCGCGCCTACGACGAGATCGCCGGGCAGCTGGCCCTGGTCGAGGCTGAGCCAGGGGCCCGGAGACTCTCCTTCTTCGAGGTGCTCACCGCGATGGCGTTTGCCGCGTTCGCCGGTGCCCCGGTCGGGGCCGCGGC
>JAJYSQ010000220.1 GCA_021793495.1 Actinomycetes bacterium | reverse complement strand
CGCTGTCCTACCTGCCGATCGACTACATCCGGCAGATGTACGGCGTGCCCAACGGCTGGGAGCTGAAGGACGACGGCACCCTGGTGAGCGCCTACGAGCACCCGGGGCAGAAGGAGGCGCTGGAGGCCGGTCGAGCGATGGTGGAGGCGGGCCTGGTGAACCCGGATGCCTTCAGCGCACAGTGGCAGGAGTACAAGACCTGGTTCGCCAACGGCACCACGTTCTACACCTATGACTCCTTCAGCGCCTGGCCCGAGTTCTACCAGCTGCGCGCCGGGGAGGGCTTCCAGCTGCAGGCGTTCACCGTGCCGAAGGCGGACGGGTCGGGTCCCGGCTCCTCCTGGATCGGCAGTGCCACCAACTCCATCACCGCGCTGAACAAGAACTCCGCCGACCGGGCGGAGACCCTGTTGAAGGTGCTGAACTGGATGGCCGCCCCGTTCGGCACCCAGGAGTACATCTTCCGCAAGTACGGGGTCGAGGGCGTCGACCACACCCTGGAGGGCACCGACCCGATCTTGACCGACAAGGGCAAGAGCGAGGTGCAGCTCGGGCTGCTCTACCTCACCGACGCCCCGTGGCCGATCTACCTGCCCGGGATGCCGGACGAGGCCCAGGCGCAGCACGATGCCCAGATGGCCGTGGTGCCCAGCGGTGTCAAGAACCCGGTGATGGGCCTGTACTCGGAGACGAACGCGCAGAGGGGCGGCCAGATCGGCCAGGACGTCGGCAGCACCCAGAACGACATCCTGCAGGGCCGCAAGCCGGTCTCCGCCTGGGACGACATGGTCGCCAAGTGGAAGTCCGACGGCGGCGACAAGATCCGCGACGAGTACCAAGAGGCGCTCGAGGCGGCCGAGAGCGGGTCCTGAATGCCTCGTGGTCCCAACGTCCTGGTGCTGATGACCGACGAGCACCGGGCCGACGTCACCGGCTTCGGCGGTGACGAGGTGGTCCGCACCCCGCACCTGGACGCCCTGGCCGAGCAGGCCGTGGTGTTCGACAACGCCTACACCCCGTCCCCGATCTGCGTGCCGGCACGGCAGTGCCTGGCCGCGGGCATGCACCCGCGGCGGCTCGGAGTCGAGGTGATGGGCCAGGACCTGCCACCAGGGGCGATGACGTTCGCGCGGCGGTTCAGCCAGTACGGCTACATGACCGCAGCGTGCGGCAAGCTGCACCACATGGGCCCGGACCAGATGCAGGGCTGGCGGCGGCGGTTCGGCGCGGACCTGGACGTGCACACTCCGTACGTAGCCGGCCGGGTCCCGGAGGCGTTCGCGCACTTCACCGAGCAGGGGTCCTACAAGTGGCCGATGGTCACCGAGCTGCGCCGGGCCGGGCTGGGCCACAACCCGTGGGCGGACGACGACGAGTACGCGGTCGTCGGCGCGGAGAACTTCATCCGCCGCTTCTTCGTGGACCCGTTCTACAACCGGGCCACCCCCCACACCCCCCTGCTGCTGATGGTCAGCCTGAACGAACCGCACTATCCCTTCGCCACCGACCGGCGCGACCTGTTCGAGCACTATCTGCCCCGGGTCCAGGTGCGCCGCGGTGAGGTGTTCGACCATCCGTTCCTCGGTGGTTCGTTCGTGGCCCGGCCCGGGGAGGAGATCACCGAGCGTGAGGCTCGCAACGCGGTGGCCGCCTACTACGCGATGGTGACCTCGGCCGACGAGCGCCTCGGCCGGGTGCTGGCCGCGCTGCAGCGGGCCGGCCAGGACCTGGACGACTGGATCGTGGTGTTCACCTCCGACCACGGCGAGATGCTCGGCGAGCATGGGGTGTGGGAGAAGCAGAAGTTCTTCGAAGGCAGCGCGCGGGTGCCGTTGTTCGTACGTTGGCCCCGCCGCTTCTCGCCAGCCCGGCGCAGCGAGAACGTCAGCCTCGTGGACCTGTTCGCCACGCTCTGCGAGCTGACCGGGGTGCCACCGCCCGACGAGCTGGACTCCCGGTCGCTCGTGCCGCTGCTGCACGGGCGCAGCGGCGACTGGCAGGACGAGGCGATCTCTCAGTTCGGCGGCACGAACCTGATGATCAAGCGCGGCGGGTTGAAGTACTCGTGGTACGCCGAGGACTCCTCCGAGGTGCTGTTCGACCTGGCGGCCGATCCGGGCGAGAGCCGCAACCTGGTGGCCGAACCGCGGTACGCCGCGGACCTGGCCGCGGTCCGGGTGCGGCGCGGCGAGCTGGGGTTCTGATGAGCACGACGGCGGAGCACGGCCGGGCAGCGTCCGGCACCTCTCCCGGGGCCGGGACGGCGGAGGACTACACCCCGCACGGGTACCTGGACGTGCGGGGGCACACCGTCACCGACCCGAAGGGAGTGGTGCGGGCCGTCGGGCCGACGGTCACCTGGCACATGCCGGCGCTGGGCCGGAGCTACGGCGGCAGCCGGGAACACTATCGCCTCGCCGTGCACCTGGTCACCGGCCCGGGGCTGACGTGCTCGTACAACTCCTCCCGGGTGAAGGTGCTGCACTCCCACTCGGTCCGCAGCACCTGGCTCCTCGCCGGGGACGACACCCTGTGCCTGGTCCTGGACGCCGAGGGCTGGGACGCCGACGTCCGGATCGAGACGACCTACACCCGGCGGATCGCCGCGGAGGGCCGCTGGGGCGAGTCCGGTCTGGTCGGTCGCCAAGACGGTGGCGGTGTGCTGCTGCAGGGCTTCGAGGGAGGGGAAGCGTTCTGGCTACGCTGCCTGCCCGGACCGGTGACGACCAAGATCGTTGCCGCCGACGGCACGCGCACGGCTGGCGAGAGCATCCCCGGCACCTTGCGGGATGAGAACAACACTCGCCCCGGCGACCCGGACGACGGCGTCAACGGCCGTACCGGCGCCACGGTCGCACTGGCCGGACCGGGTGAGCAGACGGCCCTGACGGCCCGCACCCACGTGCGGGTCCAGGCGGGTGAGCCGACCGTGCTGACCGTGACCCGCGGGGCGAGTGCTCGGCAGGCGATGGCCCGCCGCGAACACCTCGGCGACGTCCGGTACGCGCTGCGGGCGCACCTCGCTGCAGACGAGCGGTTCTGGGCGCGGGCACCGCGGCTGACCGGGGACTGGCCCGCGCACTGGCGCCGCGGGCTGCACCACGACCTGGAGACCCTGCGCATGATGGTCAAGGACCCCACCGGGGTGTTCGACCACCCGTGGGACGCGATGCAGGTGCATGCCCCGCGGGTAGTCCTCGCCGAGGCTGCGCTGGACGCGCTCACCTTGTCCCGGGCCGACCCCGAGCGGGCGGCGGCGATGTTCCTGGGCACGTTCACCGACGCCCCGGCCGCGAACGTGCCGTGCATCCGCGAGGACGGTAGCGACACGATGGTCTCCGCGGACGGCACGGCCTGCGGCACCGGCCCGGAGTGGGGGCTGCCGTTCGTGGTCGCCGAAGCGCTCGAGGCCCGGGTGGTCGACCCGGACTGGCTCGGACACCTCTACCCACCGCTCGCTGCGTACCTAGACTTCTGGCTCACGCACCGTCGCGACGCCGGCGGCTGGCTGGTGCACGCCTGCAGCTGGGAGTCCGGTCAGGACCTCTCCCCCCGGTTCGGCCCCCAGCCGCTCGGCGGTGGGCACCCGACCTGGCACGTGCGGCCGGTCGACCTGCACGCGGCCGCCGCGCACGGTGCCCGGGTGCTCGCCCGGTTCGCGGAGCGGGTCGCGCCCGCTGACGCGCCCCGGTGGCATGCGGCGGCCGAGGACCTCACCGCCCGGACCCGCCGGCTGTGGGACGGCCGGCGGTTCGCCGACCAGATCGCGGGCAGCTCGACCGCGACCGAGGACGTCATGCTGCTGCTGCCCGTCGCGCTCGGCATCGCCGACGCGGACCAAGAAGCCGCACTGACCGACCCGATCCAGGCGCTCGCTGCGGAGTCGCTCACCTGGCCGGCACCCACCTGGGTGGCGCTGCTGGCGCTGCAGCGCACCGGCGGGCAGCAGCGGGCGGCCGAGCACGTCAGCGCCCTGCTCGACCGTGTCTACCACCGGATCGACGCGCGTGCGCCGGTCGACGGCTCGCTGCCGGGGGTCGCGCAGGAGTACTGGCCGACCGCCGGGTCTGCCGGAGGTGAGGCCTACGGCTGGGGAGCCTTCACGACCGAGCTGTTCTTCGCCGTCGTGCTAGGACTCGAGATCGACCATTCGGGCATCCGGCTGACGCCACGGTTGCCGGCATCGCTACGGGCTCCCGGGCTGACCCTCGGGGTGAGCCTGACCGCGCGCACGCACCGGATCGAGTTGACCCTGGCGCCCACCGATCAGGGACTTCGGGTGAACGGGCTGGGCGAGAGCGAGCTGCTGGCACCCGGGCAGGGCCTGCACCGGTCCTGGACCGAGCTGGCCGACCGCGCGGGCGAGGTGAGCCGATGACACCCTCTGAGTCAACCTCAGGCCGCTTGCGGCGGCTGACTGAGGCGTTGGATGGCGCCGTGGTTGGCGACGTTGTAGGGCTTGTGGTCTTG
>JAJYSQ010000219.1 GCA_021793495.1 Actinomycetes bacterium | reverse complement strand
CTACGCCCGCTGCTGCGCGGGCACTACCCGCTCGGCCCGCTGTCCATCCGGCTGGCCGACCCGTTCGGGATGTGCGAGCTGAACCGTACGGCCGTCGATCATGACGTCCTGGTCGTGGCCCCCGCCGCCGTGGACCTTCCGACGGTCGCCCTGCCAGGCTCCTGGGGTGGCTACGGCCAGAGCCGGTCGCGAGCCGCAGCCGCCGCCGGCGAGGACGACGTCGCGACTCGTGAGTACCACCGCGGTGACGAGCTTCGACGTGTGCACTGGCGCGCCACCGCCAAGGTCGGCTCCCTCATGGTGCGCCGGGAGGAGCAGCCGTGGCAGGCCCGGGCCACGGTCCTGCTCGACACCCGTACCCGGGCCCACCGGGGCGAGGGTGCGCAGGCATCCCTGGAGTGGGCGGTGGCCGCCGCGGCCTCGATCGCCCTGCACCTGTTCCGGCGTGGCTTCACCGTCCGCCTGGTCGCCGGTCAGCGGCACGGCGCGGTGCTCGACCGCGTCTCCACCGGCCCCGACTTCGTCGGCACGGTGCTGGACACGCTGGCCGGCGTGGGTCCGGGCGACGACCACGCGCTCACCGCCGCTGCCGAGAAGGTCCGCGGCTCCAGCCCGGGCCTGGTCGTCGCCGTGCTCGGGATCCTGGCACTGCCGGACGCCGAGGAGCTGTCCCGGCTGCTGGGGGCGGGCACCGGCGGGGTAGGCGTGCTGCTCGACGCCGCCAGCTGGAGCCGCCCGTCACCGGTGCACCCCGTGCCCGGGCAGCTCCCGGCCGCGCCGAACGGCTCAGGCCTGGCAGCCGCCGGGCGCGCCGGGGCGTCAGGGGTGCTCCTGGCCCAGCACGGGTGGCGCGTGCTGCCTGTCGTGGCCGGCGACGACCTGCCCAGCCTGTGGTCGGAAGTCGCCGGGTCCGCTCCGTGACCGCCCGGAGAGCCACGCTCGTTGCCGCTGTCGCCAGCGCTTTGGCGGCCGTCCCGCTCAGCAGCGCCTTCTCCGACGGGCGGTGGATCTGGCCCACGCTGGCCGCGATCGCCGTGGTCGCCGCTACCGGGATGGCAGCGCGTACCGTGCGGGCATCGATCCTGGTGGTGCTGCTCGTCGAGACCGGCATGCTGGCACTGACCCTCACGGTCATGTTCGCCCGGTCGGTGGCGGTGCTCGGGTTCCTGCCCGGCCCTGCGTCGCTGCACACCCTGGGGCACCTGGTGACCGAGGCCTTCACGGCCATCGCGCTGAGCCCCTCGCCGATCACGGCCAGCGCCGGCCTGGTGCTGATGACGGCGGCCGGCCTGGGCACGGTGGCCATCGTGGTGGACACGATCGCCGTCTCGCTGCACCACCCGGACATCGCCGGACTGCCCATCCTGGCGGTGTATACCGTCGCCGTCGTCGTTGACCGCGACGGGGTGGGCTGGCCGCTGTTCACCGGCGCGGCCGCCGGATGGGTCGCCCTGCTGCTGACCGACGCGAACCGTCGGCTCGGGCAGTGGGGTCGCACGATCACAACGGGAACCGGACACCCGGGCGAGCCGGGCGAGCCGGGCGAGCCGGGCGGCATCACGCTGGTGCGCCTGGGTCGGCGCCTCGGGGCGGGGGCCGTGGTCGTCGCCGTCGTCATACCGGCCCTCGTCCCCGGCCTGACGCCGCGCCTTCCGTGGGGCGTCGGCGGGACCGGCGGTAGCGGGCCAGCCTCCACCCGGGTCAACGTGGTCAACCCGATCCTCGACCTGCGTCAGAGCCTGGTGCAGCCGCAGAACTCCCCCGTCCTGACGTACCGGACCTCAGACGGCCGTCCCGAGTACCTGCGGATGACCACGCTGGACAACGTCAACGGCAACACCTGGGCGCCAGCCCAGTTGACCTCCCCGGCCAACCACGAGGTCGGTCGCGGCCTACCGCCGCCCGAGGGCCTGTCCGACACCGTGGCCACAACGGCGGTGACGACGACCGTGCACGTGGCGAACCTGGCTGAGAAGTGGTTGCCCCTTCCCATGTGGACGATGAAGGTGGGCATCAAGGGCCGCTGGCTGTACGACACGTTCACCCGCAACGTGTTCTCCCTGGCGCGGACCACTCAGGGGCTGACCTACACGGCGGACGGCATCCGCGAGCAGCTCAACTCCTCCGTGCTGCAGTCGATGGGCTCCTACCCGGTCGACGTGGCCAGCGACCTCGAGCTACCCGCGGACCTGCCTGCCCCGGTGGCCCAGGACGCCGCCCGGGTCACCGCCGGGGCGACGACCACGTACGAACAGGCGGTCCTGCTGCAGAACTGGTTCCGCAACCCGCGGAACTTCACCTACTCGACCACCGCTCCCAACGAGTCCGGGGTCTCGGCCATCGAGGCATTCTTGCAGGCGCGCGAGGGGTTCTGCGTCCAGTTCGCCTCCACCATGGCGGTGATGGCACGCACCCTGGGCATCCCAGCGCGGGTGGACGTGGGCTTCACCGGTGGGGTACGCCAACCCGACGGCAGCTACCTGGTGACCGCCCACGACGCCCATGCCTGGCCGGAGCTGTACTTCTCCGGGGTGGGCTGGGTGCCGTTCGAGCCAACCCCCTCGTTGTCCACCGCGAAGGCACCCTCGTACGCCCCCGGAGGGTCGACGGCCCCCGGGACCGGTACCGGAACACCGGACGGTACGGCGAACGCGCCGATGCCGGCACCGGCCACCGGTGCACGGGCTCCGCAGCTGCACGGCCGGCTCGGGGACCCGGCGAACCCGGCGACCTCACGCCCCGGCGCCACCGCAGCAGGCACGAGCCACACCGGATCGGCCATGCCCGGGAGGGTAGCGGCGGTGGCTGCGCTCGGCCTGCTGATCGTGCTCTGTCCAGCGGGGGTGCGGATCGTGGTGCGCCGCCGCCGATGGACGGCGGCCTCGCGCGCCCAGCAGGCAGACCCGAGCGCGCTGGTCGAAGCCGCCTGGGACGAGCTGGGCGAGGACGCCCTCGACCTCGGGTATGCGTGGCCAGCCAGCCGCACGCCCCGGCAGGTCGCCACCGAGCTGACGGCCCAGGCCCGGCTGGACGCCAGCACGGCCCGCGAGCTGGTCGCATTGAGCCACCTGGTGGAACGAGCGCGGTACGCCGAGGATCGATCGGGCTCAGGCCAGGACGGGCCAGGCCAGGACGGGCCAGGCCAGGACGGGCCAGCAGGCGCCGTTCGGGGCCGGCTGAAGGTGGTACGGGCGGGGCTCCTCCGATCGCAGACCTGGGCCGTGAAGGCTCGCGCCGTCGTCCTGCCACGGTCATCGCTGCTGCGCATGAGGCAGATTGGCACGCGGGTGGCCGACGGCCTGGACGCGATGGACGTGACGATGAGCCAGGTATGGCGTCGGTTGGCGCGACGGGCCGCCTGACCGGTCGAGGCCGGTCGGCACACGGGTGCTTTTCCTCCACCTGTTTCGCGCACCCTGTCTGACCACCAGCACCCTGTCTGACCACCAGCGTGTCGCGAGAACCGCTCAGGTCGGCCGCAGATCAGCGGGGCAAGCGACACACTCGTGGTCAAAGATCGAAGGGTGGTCACCGATCGGAGGGTGGTCACGGGCCCCCGGGCCAGTCAGCCGGTACGCCCACCGGGCATGGTGTCAGCGGCCGAAGTTGTCGCGGCGGTTCTCCCAGCGCTGCTCGAAGCGGCTCATGAAGCCGACCCGAGAGGTCCGTCGGCGCCGTTCATTGGCCTTCGCAGGGCCGGTACGGGGGCGACCGGCAGAGGCGCCCGGGCCAGGGTGGGGAGTGGTCAGCGCGAAGATCACTGAGGCCACGACCAGGAGGAAACCGACGACCCCCACGGCGGTGAGCGCCGTGGCGACACCGACGACCAGCATGGCGATGCCGGCGATCGTCCCCAGGACCCCGAGCAGGATCCGACGACGCCGGTGCAGGTGTCGGTCCACGCCGCGAAGGGCCGAAGCGAACTTCGGGTCCTCCGCTGACAGTGCCCGCTCCATCTGCTCGAGCAGCCGCTGCTCGTGATCGGAGAGTGGCACGGCTCCTCCTCCGCGAACGGCCCATGCAGGCCGGTGTTGACGTGCTCAGGATAGGTCGGGTTCGCGGCGCACGAAACCCGGCATCCCTCCCCGATGATCGGATTCCCGTCGGGGTTGCCTTAGCGTTCGGTAAAACTTGAGGAGCCCCCCTACGGCCACGATCAGGCTGGTGCCCGCAGGGGTACGCAGCCCGTTGCTGCCCGGCACCTGTCTCGGCGGGTCATCGCTGCTGCTCAGCGCCGGTCAGCGCGGTCGTGGTCCCCAGCACATCCTGGCATGACGGCTGGGCGTACGAGGCCGGTTGGGCGTACGAGACTGGCCGGGCGTACGGCACCGCTCCCGAAGCGACGAGAAGCCCGGTCCGCAGCCTGCTCGGCCTCCCGCCAGCCTCGCACCGGCTCATCGAGCGCCAGCTGGTGGGCCACCCCCGAGGACCTCACGAGCCCCTCGACCCGCACACCGACCAGTCGGATCCAGATCGGA
>JAJYSQ010000218.1 GCA_021793495.1 Actinomycetes bacterium | reverse complement strand
CCTCGACCGCAGCCATCAGCAGCGCGGGCTCGTCACTGCCGTGGGTGGCCACCACGACCGCCACGGCCCCTTCCGGGACAGGTGTACCGGGATCGCCTCGTCGGACCTCGAACCCGAGCACCGGGCCGGCGTCCAGCAGCGCTTGCGCGATCGGGGAGTCCCCGTGCGCCAGGACCAGCGGTGGCGGGACGGTCGGCTCCAGGAAGATCTCCAGGGTCCCGCCGGACAGGCACGGGTTGTGCACCTCGACGAGGCCGGGGCTCGCACCCTCCGCGCCTGCCGCACCCACCACGCCCTCCGCACCGCCTGCACCCGCACCGCCTGGACCCACCGCACCGGCTGGCTGGCTGCCGGGCGTCGGACTGATCCGGAGCACGACCGGCACACCGCCGGCCAGTACGCGCAGGGAGTGGTCGCGCACGCTGGCCTGGGCGCACGACCCGCCGACGAACCCGATGATCGAACCGTCCGACAGCACCAGCGCGGTGTCCCCGGGCTTCGCGCTCGTCGGGCGTTCGGCGCGGACCACGGTGGCGTGCACGTAGGGGACTCGCTCCTCGCGCAGGCGCCGGCCCCGGTCGGCCAGCTCGGCAGCAGTCGTCATTCCCACGCCAGGTCGGTGCGCAGCGGCCGCCCCTGCATGGTCGACCAGACCTGTGCGGGGGTGAGGGGCATGTCGGTGTGCCGCACGCCGTACGGCTCCAGGGCATCGATCACCGCGTTGACCACGGCGGGCGGCGAACCGACCGTCGCCGATTCCCCGACGCCCTTGCAGCCCAGCGGGTGGTGGGGTGAGGGGGTCACGGTCTGGCCGGTCTCCCAGGAGGGGCACTCGATCGCCGTCGGCAGCAGGTAGTCCATGAACGACCCACCCAGGCAGTTGCCCTGCTCGTCGAAGGTGATCGACTGCATGAGCGCCATCCCGACCCCGTCGGCCAGCCCGCCGTGGACCTGCCCCTCCACGATCATCGGGTTGATCCGCGGCCCGCAGTCGTCGACCGCGATGAACCGGCGGACCTTGACCACTCCGGTGCCCGGGTCCACGTCCACCACCGCGATGTAGGCCCCGAAGGGGAAGGTGAGGTTGGGCGGGTCGTAGACGCACTCGCCGTCCAGGTGGGGTTCGACGCCCTCGGGGAGGTCGATCGTGCCGTGGGCAGCCATCGCGATCTCCGCGATCGTCTTGGCCTGGCTGGGGTTGCCACGGACGAACCAGCGGCCCTTCTCCCACTCCAGGTCCTCGGCCGCGCACTCGAGCATCGCCGCGGCGATGATGCGCGCCTTGTCCTTGACCCGGCGGGAGGCCACGGCCGCTGCCGCCCCGGACACCGGGGTCGACCGGCTGCCGTAGGTGCCGAGCCCGAAGGGGGTCGCGTCGGTGTCGCCGTGCACGACCTCCACGTCCTCCGGGGGGATGCCGGTGACCTCCGCGACGATCTGGGCGAACGTGGTCTCGTGGCCCTGGCCCTGGGTTTGCACGGAGATCCGCAGCACCGCCTTGCCGGTTGGGTACACGCGCAGGTCGCAGCCGTCGGCCATGCCCAGGCCGAGGATGTCCATGTGCTTGCGAGGCCCGGCCCCGACGGTCTCGGTGAAGAAGCTGATCCCGATGCCCATCAGCTCGCCACGTGCCCGGCGCTCGGCCTGCTCGCGTCGCAGCTCGTCGTACCCGGCGATGTCCAGCGCCATCTGCAGGGCCCTCGGGTACTCTCCGGAGTCGTACTCCCACCCGGTGGGACAGGTGTACGGGAACTGCTCGGGGCGCAGCAGGTTGCGCATCCGCAGCTCCGCGGGGTCGATCCCCAGCTCGTCGGACAGGCAGTCGACCATCCGCTCGACCAGGTAGACCGCCTCGGTCACCCGGAAAGAACAGGCGTACGCGACCCCGCCGGGCGCCTTGTTCGTGTAGACGCCGGTGACCGCGCAGTGCGCGGCCTGCAGGTCGTAGGAGCCGGTGAAGATGTGGAAGAACCCGGCCGGGAACTTCGAGGGCTGCGCGGTGTTGTTGAATGCCCCGTGGTCGGCCAGGACCTTGACGCGCAGTCCGAGGATCTTCCCGTCGCGGGTCGCGGCGATCTCCCCGTGCATGTGGTAGTCGCGTGCGAAGGACGTGCTCATGAGGTTCTCCGAGCGGTCCTCCACCCACTTGACCGGGCACTTGGTCAGGATCGAGGCGACGATCGACAGGACGTACCCCGGGTAGATCCCCACCTTGTTGCCGAACCCGCCACCGATGTCCGGGCTGACCACCCGGATCTTGTGCTCCGGCAGCCCGGCGACCAGGGCGTACAGCGTCCGGTGGGCATGCGGGGCCTGGGTGGTGGACCAGATGGTGAGCTTGCCGCTGATCGGCTCCATCCAGGCCACGGCCCCGCAGGTCTCCATCGGCGCCGGGTGAACCCTCGGGTAGAGCATGTCCTGGGACACGACGACCTCGGCGTGGGCGAACACCTCGTCGGTGGCCGCGGCGTCGCCGGCTTCCCAGTCGAAGATGTGGTTGTCGCGCTTGCCCTCGATGTCGTCGCGGATGACCAGGGCGTCGGGGTCCATCGCCCGACGCGCGTCGATGACCGGGGGTAGCGGTTCGTACTCGACGGTGATCAGCTCGAGGGCGTCGCGGGCGGAGTACCGGTCTTCGGCGACGACGAACGCGACCTCCTGCCCCTGGAAACGCACCTTGTCCGTCGCCAGCACGGGCACCACGTCGTGCGAGAGCGAGGGCATCCACGCCAGGTTCATCGACGCGAGCATCGCCCCGGTGATGACCGCCTTGACCTTCGGGTGCGCCTCGGCGGCCGAGGTGTCGATGGAGACCAGCCGGGCGTGCGCGTACGGGCTGCGCAGCACGGCCCCGTGCAGCATGCCGGGCAGCGTGATGTCGTCGACGTACGTGCCCTTGCCCCGGATGAACCGCTCGTCCTCCTTGCGCAGCATGCGTCCGAACCCGATCGGGGTGGTGCGTTCCTCGACGGCGGTCATGCCGTCACCTCCTCGGCCACCGGGTGGGCAGCGGCCTGCTCCTCGTCGGCGGGGTGCGCGCTGGCCCAACGGATGGCCCGGACGATGTTCTCGTACCCGGTGCACCGGCAGATCTGGCCGGAGATCGCCTCACGGATCCTGGTCTCGTCGGGATCCGGTTCGTGGTCGAGCAGCCAGCGGGCCGTCATCATCATCCCCGGCGTGCAGAACCCGCACTGAAGCCCGTGCTCCTGGATGAACCCTTGCTGCACCGGATCGAGACGACCGTCCCGTTCCAGGTCTTCGACGGTACGGACCCGGTGGCCGTCGGCCATCACGGCCAGCACGGTGCAGGACTTCACCGGGACCTCGTCCAGCCACAGCACGCACGTCCCGCAGTTGGAGGTGTCGCACCCCCAGTGGGTGCCGGTGAGCCCGAGGTGGTCGCGGATGAAGTGCACGAGGAGCAGCCGCGGCTCGACGTCGGCCGTGACGTTCTCGCCGTTGACGGTCATGGTCACCTGCATGGTCAGGCCTCCTGGGCTCGGGCCCGGGCACCGGCGCGGCGCAGCGCCCGGGCGGTGAGTTCGGTGACCAGGTGGCGCTTGTACTCCGCCGGGCCCCGCTGGTCGGTACTGGGATGGGCGTTCCGGCCCGCGATCGCGGCGGCCTCGTCGATCGCGGCCTCGTCCAGCGGCCGTCCGCGCAGGGCCGTCTCGGCCTCGGTGGCACGGAAGTGCTCGGCGCCCACCGCCGCCAGCCCGATCCCCACGTCGGTCGCGACGCCGTCCTGGAGCCACACGGCGGCACCGGCGGCGGCAACCGCCCAGTCCCCGGCGCGCCGCTCCACCTTCTCGTACGCGCTGCCGGCGCCCGCTCGGATCGGCAGCCGGACCTCGGTGAGGATCTCGGCCGGGCCGGCCACCGTCTCGTACGGTCCGGTGTGGAACTCGCTGACCGGGACCACGCGGGTGCCCTCGGCCCCGACCAGCACGACGGTGGCCTGGGTGGCCACGAATGCCGCCGCCAGGTCCTCCGACGGATCGGCCTGGCACAGCGAGCCGCCGACCGTGCCTCGGTTGCGCACGATGGGGTCGGCGATCACCCGCTCGGCGTCGATGAGGATCGGGAAGTTCCGGGCGACCAGGTCCGAGCCCAGCAGGTCGGCGTGGCGGGTCATCGCGCCGATGCGCAGCTCGCCGGCCTCGACGCGGAGGTAGGCGAGCTCGGCGATCCCGTTGATGTCGATCAGGACCTCGGGCTGCGCCAGGCGGAGCTTCATCATCGGCAGCAGGCTGTGACCGCCGGCTACCACGCGGGCCTCCGGTCCGTGCCGGGCCAGCAGCGAGATCGTCTCGGCGACGGAGTGGGCCCGTTCGTACTCGAACGACGCGGGAACCTGCACGGCACCCTCCTCGGGCTCGGGGTTCAGGTGCGGCGAGCCTGCGGCCCTGCGGCCGAGCGGTCAAGGCCCGGATAAGCGAACGCTTATCCGAGTGCGTCCCCATTCCCCTGCCCGGT
>JAJYSQ010000217.1 GCA_021793495.1 Actinomycetes bacterium | reverse complement strand
GATCTGGGTCGCGACCGGCTCGTCTTCCCAGACTCCGTCGCGGTGACGGACCCCGGTGATCGTGTACGCCGTTGTGCCCGGTGCGAGCGTCGCCTGGCCTTGTTCGAGCGCGGTCGCCCATTGGGTCGGGATCTCGACGGACTCAACGTTGATCCACTGACGGGTCTGGTACTCGCGCAACTCAATCCACATGGCTTCGGGTGGCAGGTAGGCGTCGACGTCGCTGATGAGCCCCTGTGTCTCCTCACCGGTCGGGTCGGCGATCGTCGCGATGCGTTCCAGATACGCCGCACGCGGCGCCAACGCGGTGGTGTCCCAATCGAAGATCGCGTGCGCCACCAGTTCGGCGAACTCGGCCGGATCCGACACCGGCGGCAGTTCCGACAACGTCCCGTCGTCCGGCACCTTCGACGCACCGTCCGGGATCGCCGCTGGCACAGCCGACCGATCTGCAGTCGGTGAGGGTGCATCGACACGGTCGTGGGTCAGCAGCAGGTACGTCACGGCCGCGATCAGGAGCAGGACACCGGCTGCTGCGGCCACGATGAGGCGGCGTCGACGAAGTTCTGGATCGTAGGTCGTGGAACGAAGCATCTGCATTCACCTCGTCACGCGCTCGCCACGGACGCCAACGCGTGCTGCTCGCGTGCGGTCCGGGCCGCATTGGCGAACTCGACCGACGCCGCGATGGTCCGCTCGAAGCTGTCCCACTTGGCGTCGCTCAACTCTTGACCGACCTTGATCGGGTCGTAGCGGTCAGTCCACCCCTCCATGTCCTCCCACAGCAGACCGAAGGAATGCACCGAACGCCGCGCGGCTTCCGCCGCCGCCTCACGCCTGCGACGGTTCTCGGCAATGCGCCGGGCGCGGTCTGCCTTGGCTTGCGCCAACGCTTTCGCGGCCAACTCCTCCAAGTCTTCAGGCGGCTCTTGAGACACATGTTGCTGGGCGACCTTGAGTGCGGCCCGGACCCGCTGATAACTGGGGTCGACCGCGCCGCCTTCGCGGATCCGGTCGAGTTCCTCCTCAGCGATTTTGCGGACATCGCTGGGAGTGTCGTCATCGGCCGCGATGCGCTCGATCGTGCAGATCTGTTCCAGACGGGTATGCGACGCCGAGCTCGTCACCAACTGAGCGGCTTGATTGCGGGACTTTCCTGGGTCGCCGTGCGGTGGTGCCGAATCGGCACCACCGTCGCCTTCTTCCCCGTCGTCGGCGCCGAACCGGGAGGCCCGCTGCCGACGAGCAGCATCTTCTGCGAGGAGGTCCTTCAGTTCCTGATACAACCTCGCGGCGTCGAGCGGGGAGAGCGGACGATGCATGGTGTTCTCGTCCTGCTCAGCAAGCAGTTGCGTCAGATGGTCCGAGACTCCGGTGCGGACCCACACCCGCAGCGTCGTCCACCCCAACTGCTTGACGGCCTCCAAGCGACGGTGCCCGCACACCAGCACGCCCTCGGGGGTGATGGTGACCGGCTGCAGCAGACCGAGACGGTCGATCGAACGCATCAGCGGAGCCAGATCGCGTGTCGGGTCGGAGCGGTGCCGGACACCGACCTTGATGGAGTCCACGCGACGTTCCAACTCGATGTGGCCGTGTGCTTCAGACATGAGCGACCCCCTCGGTGGACGGGGCGGTCGCGGCGAAGACCTGGGCGAAACACGGCACGGTGCTGAGCTCGGCCGGCAGATATCCCATGGCCAGCAGTTGCAGCAGCCCCCGACCCTCCCGGGTGCGTTCATGCGTGGGAAGTTGATTGCCCAACAGGGCTTGGAGGACAGCCACCCAATCCGGGTGGGACAGGTCGAGCAGCGCTTCAGCATGATGGTCACGGACCAGACGCGTGTAGGCGGTGGCGCGGTCACCCGACCGGATCAACTGGCTGCAGACGTACTCGATACACCCCGTAGCGGTCGGTTGTGGCCACCCGTTGACGACCATCACCCCTGCCGCGTGTTCGGCGGCCATCCACGCGTTAGTCGGCTCAACGCTCTGTGCCGGGTCGAGATCGTCCGCGTCGTACTCATCGTCGAGACGGTCGGTCAAATGGAACGCCGGGTGGTAGTCGGCCAGATCAGTCTCACGCTCGCAAAAACGTTCGGCGTCGTGATGAACCGCGACCTCGGGGCGGCGTGCCTGATGGTTCGAGCACAACAGTCCCTGGGCCCGGGCCTCGTAGATCAAGCTAACTTGCACGGCCCGCGTGACCACTGCCCACGGATCGACAGCGGCCCGGACAGCACGGGTCCGCATCGCCTCGAACGCTGCATACGCGGCGTCGTCCGGTGTCAGGGCGTACTTGTGCGCGAGAGCCGCGTACTTGCGGGCCACGAACCGCATCAACTCTTCAGCGTCCGGGTCGTGTGTCCAAGCGCCGGCAGGGGAGTAGTGCAAGCGGACCAGCAACAGCCGCAGGCCCTGCGCACTCGTGAACGGCGGGATCTTCACAGTTCCACTCCTTCGCGCGAAGGGATTGGCGTCGGTCGAGCGATCGCCGCGCGCGACGTGCGGCGTGCTGCTTTGGCGAGCGAGGCCGGAGCTCGACGAGTGCGCATCACGAGCGCGGTGTGTAAGTCGATGCCGCGGCTGGCAACCGGTGAGCCGACACGCATTGCCAACTCGCTGGGTCGCACCCAGGTGATCGGCTGATTGCCGGGGAAGTCCGGTGTGGTCGATCGCTGTGAGGGGTCGCGGTGGACCGCGAGGTGAGGCCTGTCGTGAGTCTCGACGTCGAGATGCTGGGTGTCCTCGGCCGTTCGGTCGAGTCGGCGGTCGTAGGGGTCAGGTCCGTTCATGGGGATTCCTCGTCAAGGTTGAAACTGAGCAGTCGGGAAGGCGTGTGGGAGTTGTCAAAGGCGGACCCCCTCAGCCGCCCGTGAAGGGCCCACGCGGTCACGCGAAACGGCGTCATCTCCCAACCGGGCGGCGACGCGGTAGGCCGAACGAATGGTGGTGATCACTTCCCGATCAGGCAGCCCCGCCGAACGGGCCGCGTCGCCCAGCACGTTCGCGGTGACGTCGAACCGTTCACCGGCCTCGACCATCCGACAGGCAGCCCAGAAGAGTCCCCGATTACGTTCGCCCTCGCCGCGGGTGGCTACCCAGGTCGCGAGCCGGTCCGGTCGCGCCCCGGCGCGAGGCAGGTCCACAGGCGGCCGGGTTGTCCGCGAAGGATCCAAGAGTCGCCGTACCGCGGCCGCATTGACCCCGCCAGGCTGACGAGAGGCAATGTCGATGACCCGATACGGGCTGGCCTCACCATCGGGTTGAGTGACGGTTGAAGGCGGCAACACGACGTAGCCGCCATCGCCCCGAAAATCGATGTGGCGCTCGGGTACCTGCCACGAGCGCTGCTCGACAGGTTCCTGTCGGAGGAAGCACACATGCAATCCGCCCGAGGGGGTCGAGACCATCCAGGCGGGCGCGTCCAGAAGGCCCGCACCCCGTGCGAGTTGAAGTGCCTCGAAACCATGCCCGGACGGATGCACGTCCACATCGACGACATCGACACCGGAGACAGCGCCGGTCGGCATCGCCACGTTCGCGTTCGGCCACCGACGCCACCAGCCATCCACGATCCCGGGTTCGGTTGAGGCGTCACGGAACCCGTGCCGTGTGAGCGGATTCTTCTGCAGCGGCACACACGGAAACACAGGCACCCCGGCGGCCGCGAGTGACATCGCCGCATGAGCCGGCGCCGACGCTTGGGCCAGCTCCGTAACCAGCGCCCGTGACCAACGAGGGCCTCGCGTGGTGTCGCGTGTCGAGTCGTTCATGGGCTCGACGATCCTCAGAACCCGTATCCGACTTCGTACCCCTTACTGGCCAGTAGGGGAGGGGGTACACCCGTACCCCTATGCGTTTGCGCAGGTCAACGGGCGTACCCCCGGAAGTCTTGAAGTGGTCTTGAAGTGGGCCGCTGAGTCGTCGGCAGAGCAGTGGCCGGATGCCGCGTCAGCGGGATCCTGTGCCGTTCAGGACTGCTGCACGTCCTTGTCCAAGGGGGTGAGGGTAGGGAACCTTGAGGGCCCGACTCGCCTGCCCAGGAGTTAGGCCCGGATAGATTCGGTTCATGCGTCCGAGTAATCGTTCCAAGATCCTTGAGGCTGCTGTCCGTGTTGCGCAGCGCGACGGGGTGACGGCGGTGACTCTCGATTCGGTGGCTGCTGAGGCGTCCTTGACCAAGGGTGGCTTGATGTATCACTTCCCGTCGAAAGATGCGCTGCTTGCCGGGATCCAGGAGCATGTCTCCACGGTGTGGGACTCCCTCATGGCCCAAGCTGCAGGCAAGGACGCTGGTGAGGCAACTGCCGAGGAGCGTCTCGCGGCCTATGCGGAGGTGGCTACGCAGTCGGCCACGAGTGCTGATCTGGCGTTCGTGTTGGAGTTCTCCAAGGATCCCAACTCGGGGCGCATGTGGCCTGAGGTCGCGAACAAGTGGACGCCGTCACCGGAGTCGGCCGCAGCCGACCCCCACCAGTTCGAC
>JAJYSQ010000216.1 GCA_021793495.1 Actinomycetes bacterium | reverse complement strand
CGGTCGAGCCCGGACGCGTCCTCGACCCGGTCGAGCCCAGCGGCCTGCTCGGACCCGGTCATGCCGCTCCCCCGACGTGGGCGAGCAGCCGCTCGACGTACTTGGCCAGCACGTCGACCTCCAGGTTGACGTGCTGGCCGGGACGGCGTCGACCCAGCGTGGTGGCGTCCAGGGTGGTCGGGATCAGGCTGACGGTGAACGACTCCTCGTCCAGCGCGGTCACGGTCAACGACACGCCGTCGACGGTGATCGACCCCTTCTCCACCACGTACCGGGCGAGCATCGGCGGCAGGGACACCCGTACCAGCTCCCATCGTTGCCCGGGTGTGCGGGAGAGCACCGACGCGGTGGCGTCCACGTGCCCTTGGACCAGGTGGCCGCCGAAGCGGCCGTCGGCGGCGACCGGGCGTTCCAGGTTCACCCGGTCTCCTGGGTGCAGGTCGGCCAGCGTCGACCGGGCCAGCGTCTCGGCCATCACGTCCACGGTGACCGTGTCGGGCGCATGCTCGGCCACGGTCAGGCAGACGCCGTTGACCGCGACCGAGTCCCCGGGTCCCGAGCTACCGGCGACCAGGGGTCCGCGTACGGTCATCCGGGCCGACCCGCCGTCGGGTGCGACGTCGAGCGCGACCAGCTCGCCGAGCTCTTCCACGATTCCGGTGAACACCGCTCACCCTCCTTCGGGCCGCACGACGCGGCCGCTGATCCGTACGTCCGTGCCGATCGGCACCACCTCGTCGACCTGCAGACGAACCGCGTCCGCGATCGTGCAGACACCTGCCGGGCCGAGAGCCGCTGGACCCTGACCGAGCAGCACCGGGGCCACGTACGCCACCACCCGGTCGACCAGCCCGGCACCCACGAACGCCCCGGCCAGCGTGGGACCACCTTCCAGCAGGACCGAGCGCACTCCTCGGCCCCACAGCTCGGCGAGCACCTCTCCTGGGTCGCGGGTACGCAGGACCAGGCTGGGGGCCTCGTCGTCGAGAACCCGCAGGCCCGCGCGCAGCGGGCGGGTCCCGACCACCACGCGCAGCGGTGGGCGCGCCGAGGGCACCTCGTGGCGCACGGTGAGCGAAGGGTCGTCGGCGAGCACGGTGCCCGAGCCGACCAGGATCGCGTCGACCCGGGCACGGTACCGGTGCGCATCGGTGCGGGCTTCGAGGCCGGTGATCCACCGGCTGGTCCCGTCGGCCGCGGCGGCCCGGCCGTCCAACGTGGTGGCCATCTTGAGCGTGACGTGCGGACGACCGGTGCGTACGGCGGTCAGCCAGGCCTCGTTGACCCGTTCGGCCTCGGGGCCCAGCACCCCGCAGACGACGTCGACGCCGGCAGCGGCCAGCTCGGCGGCCCCGCCGCCGGCGTCGGGGCTCGGATCGGGTACCGCGTACACCAGGCGGGTGACCCCGGCGGCCAGCAGCGCCTGGGTGCACGGTCCGGTGCGCCCGGTGTGCCGGCAGGGTTCGAGGGTGACCACCATGGTCCCGCCGCGGGCCCGGGGGCCCGCCTGGGCGAGCGCCTCCACCTCGGCGTGCGGTGCACCGGCCCGGTGGTGGTACCCCTCGCCGACGATGACCCCCTCGCGGTCCAGCACGACGGCGCCGACCACGGGGTTGGGGCTGGTCGCCCCGACGGCGAGGGCCGCCAGGGCGAGGGCGCGGGACATGGCGGCACGCTCCGCCACGTCGAGGACCGGACCGCTCACCGCCACCGCCTCCCTGGGCACGATGGCTCCGGGGTGGCGACGACCAGCGTCCGATGCGCACCGGACCCGGTGCGCATCGACGCGAGCGCGTGCTGCCTCTCATCCGGACTCTCACCGTCGGTCCCGGAGTTCCACCGGGTCCACCGGCCGATGGACTCGGCCGGGTCGCGGACTATCACCGCCGGTTCGGACTTTCACCGACCCCGGAGCACGCTGTATCTGGCACCCAGTGTGGCACAGGCGCCCGGTCGCTGGGGTCCGCGGGACCCGTGCCTCACTCCTGGTCTGGCCGTTGCCCGGCCTGCTGCCACCATGCCCGGGCGCTGGCCTGCTCGGCGAGGGCCCGTAGCTCGCCCACCATCCGGTCCGGGTCGGGTGCGCCGTACACCGCCGAGCCGGCGACGAACACGTCGGCCCCGGCCTCGGCGCAGCGCTCGATCGTCTGCGCCGACACCCCGCCGTCGACCTGCAGCCAGACGTCCGCTCCCCGTCCGGCGATCGCCGCCCGGGCCCGACGGATCTTCGGCAGCACCAGGTCGAGGAAGGGTTGCCCGCCGAACCCTGGTTCGACGGTCATCAGCAGCAGCAGGTCCAGCTCGCCGAGCAGGTCCTCGTACCCCTCGATCGGCGTCGCGGGCTTCAGGGCCATCCCGACCCGGGCGCCGGCGGCCCGGATGGCCCGTGCCGTACGGATCGGCGCCGCTGCCGCCTCGACGTGGAAGGTGACGCTGGCCGCCCCCGCCTCGGCGTACCCGGGGGCCCACCGGTCCGGGTCGGCGATCATCAGGTGCGCGTCCACCGGCAGCGGGCTGGCCTTGACCAGCGCCTCGACCACGGGCAGGCCGACGGTGAGGTTCGGTACGAAGTGGTTGTCCATCACGTCCACGTGCGCCCAGTCCGCCTCGGAGATCCGCCCGAGGTCGCGGGCCAGGTTCGCGAAGTCCGCGGACAGGATGCTGGGGGCGATCTGCACGGTCATGGTGCACAGTCTGCCCGAGGCCTGGCGAGCCGATCAGGGGCTCGGCCGTCGGCGCGACGGATGGGCGCCGCGCCGCCTCCGGTGCCGGCACGAGCGCCCGGCCGGTCAAGGACGATGGGCGAGCAGCCGATACCCCTGCCCATGATGGAGCGACACGTGAGGCTGCTGAGCGGACCGGGCCCGGGTGTGGTCAGACGCTCTCCGCGCACCGGAGGGGTGTTCACCGACCTCGGTGTCGCGATGGCCGGCTTCGGCATCCTGGTCGGCGTCGTGTTCCCCCCGGTCGTGGTCGGCCTCGGGGTGTCCCGGGCCCAGGCGTTCCGCCCCTCGTTCTGGGCCGCTAGCCTGCTCGCCGGGCTGGTCGTCGGGGCCACCGGCTGGGGGCTGTGCCGGCGCATCGTCGGGCGGCCGGTCGGGCTTCTCGCGGGACGGACCCACCAGGTGGCCGAGGCGCTGTCCGAGGCCGCCGTCAGCGGGGACTGGACGGCCTGCGACCCGCAGGGCTGCCGCATCCAGCTTGACAGCCACGACGAGCTGGGCCAGGCCGCCGACGCGTTCAACCAGCTGGTCGACCAGCTCGCCCGGATGCACCAGATCCAGGAGCGTCACCAGGGGCTGACCGCCGGGCTGCTGGAACACCCCGGTCTCACCGAGGTCGCCACCTGGGCCCTGGGCCAGGTGAGCCGCGCCGCCGGGTCCCCGGCCGGGGCGATCCTGCTCCTCGACGCCGGGCAGCTGCAGGTGCTGGCGAGCCAGGGCCTGCTGCACCCCGACCGGCTGGGCGACAGCATCCTGGTCGAGCAGGCGATCACCCGGGCCAGCACCGCCACGGTCGCCCTGCCCGAAGATGTCGTGCTCGACGCGGTGATCGCCGGTGTCCGACCCCGCCAGGTGCTCGTCTGCCCCCTGCAGCTGCACTCCGCGCCGATCGGGGCCCTCCTCCTGACCTTCGACCACCCGGTCACCTCCACCGAGCAGCGGCTGATCGAGATCGACGCCCGGTCCCTGTCCTTGGCCCTGCACAACGCTGCCAGCCGCTCGGCCCTGCAGGCACTGGCCGCCCAGGACCCGCTGACCGGGCTGCTCAACCGCCGCTACGGCGAGATCCGCCTCGCCGAGGAGATGGCCCGCTCCCTGCGCACCAGCACCCCGATCGCGGTCGTCATGCTCGACATCGACCACTTCAAGGCGGTCAACGACGCCTACGGCCACCTGTCCGGCGACCGGGTCCTCAAAGCCGTGGCGACCATCGCCGCCAGCGCCCTGCGCCAGGGCGACGCGCTGGTCCGCTTCGGCGGCGAGGAGTTCCTCGGGCTGCTGCCCGGGGCCGACGTGGCCGACGCCCTGGAGATCGCCGAGCGCATCCGCGCCGCGATCACCGCCCGGCCGGTACGCATCGGGGGCCTGTCGGTGGCGGTCACCGTCAGCGCCGGGGTCTCCTCCTGGCCCGAGGCCCAGACCACCACCCCCACGGAGCTCATCCGGCTGGCCGACACCGGGCTCTACCGGGCCAAGCAGGCCGGGCGCAACCGGGTCGAGGTCGCCACCGCCAGCCAGGCCGGGACCCCCGCGCACAGCACGACCTGAACCGGCGCGTCACCCGCTCGGACTCATATACCCCATGGGGTATCATGGGAGCGTCCTTCGTCCAGCCCGAGCCTGAGGAGAACACCCATGTGCAGTCCTGCCACGTGTCGGCACTGCGGCAAGACGACCTACACCGGTTGTGGCATGCACGTCGAGGAGGTCCTGGCGGGGGTGCCCGTGTCCCAGCGCTGCACCTGCTGCTGACCCGGCCGCTCGTCACCGGTCGGCTTCCG
>JAJYSQ010000215.1 GCA_021793495.1 Actinomycetes bacterium | reverse complement strand
GCAGGACCGGTACCACGCAATCCCCTCCTCATCGCCTGCCTCGGCACCTCGCCTGCCTCGGCGCGGCGCCACCTCGGGGTGGCCCGTGCTCCCGTCCGGCTACCCCCATCGACCTATCGGAGTATCTCCACGAAGTCCCAGGATGCGCCCGGCCGCGCCACCAGGTGCTCGGGCGGCTCGGGCAGCTGCTCGGGCTCGCCTCGCCAGTAGGAGATGACCACGACCCGTGCGGTGGCACTCTCGAAGACCTGCGCGTGGTCGTACCCCGGGTAGGCCTCAGCCGCCGGCAGCAGGGTCGCGTGCACCCAGTCGACCACGGCTTCGGCTGCCTCGTGGTCGGCCGCCCGAACCTCCCACATCCTGGCGATCACCGCGCACCTCCCACCAGGGTCTGGCTGACCGGAAGGGAGGAGTCCACGCCGATCTCCAGCGGCGAGGGTGCCACCCCCCGGGTGACCATCTCGACGCCGAGCGCGGCCACCATGGCCCCGTTGTCCGTGCACAGCCCGGGCCGAGGCACGCGCAACCGGATGCCGGCCGCGGCCGCACGCTGCTCGGCCAGCACCCGCAGCCGGGAGTTGGCCGCCACCCCGCCGCCGATCAGCAGGTGCTCCACGCCCTGCTCGCGGCAGGCAGCGACCGCCTTGGTGGTGAGCACGTCGACCACCGCCTCCTGGAACGCCGCGGCCACGTCCGCGACCGGGACCGGCTGCCCATCCCGCTGCCGCACGGCCACCCAGCGGGCCACCGCGGTCTTCAACCCGGAGAAGGAGAAGTCGTACGGGTGCTCGACCCGGTCGCGGGGACCGCTCAACCCGCGAGGGAAGTCGACGAACCCGGGGTCGCCGGTTCGCGCCATCCGATCGATGTGCGGACCGCCCGGGAAGGGCAGACCGAGCACCCGGGCCACCTTGTCGAACGCCTCCCCGGCCGCGTCGTCCAGCGTCCTTCCTAGCTGGACGGGCGTACCAGTCAGCTCGTCGATCCGCAGCAGCGACGAGTGTCCGCCGGAGACCAGCAGGGCGACGACCGGCTCAGGCAGTGGTCCGTGCTCCAGGGTGTCCACCGCCACATGGGCAGCCAGGTGGTTGACCCCGTAGAGCGGGACGTCCAGGGCCAGCGCGTACGCCTTCGCCGCGGCCAGCCCGACCAGCAGGGCCCCGACCAGGCCGGGGCCCGCGGTCACCGCGATCGCGTCCACCTGGGACAGCCGCACCCCAGCGGTAGCCAGTGCGCGCTCGACGGTCGGGGTCATCGCCTCCAGGTGGGCGCGGCTGGCGACCTCGGGGACCACCCCGCCGAACCGGGCGTGCTCCTCCACGCTGGAGGCCACCGCGTCGGCCAGCAGCTCGCGGCCCCGGACGATCCCGACCCCGGTCTCGTCGCACGAGGTCTCGATGCCCAGCACCAACGCCTCGACGCTCACCGCGCCACGATAGCCGGGTGGGGTACCGGCCGGACGCCATGCCACCGGTCCCGGTCGGGGCCCGGTGCGCGCCCCCGCACGGCGATCGCTCACTGGGGTCGCCAGTCGTTGTAGTACGCGTACCCGCCCCACTGGCTCGGCGCCCACGGGGAGCCGTTGGCCTGGCCGGTCACCCAGACCGGCTCGTCGTAGGGGCCGCGGCAGCGGTGTTGACCGTGACGAGGTTCGTGCAGTTGCCGTACGTGGCGCACTCGGCGTTGATCCGAGTGATCTTCGCGCTGCTGTACGCCTGGGGTGCCGGGGTGGCATCGCCCAGGACCGCGTTGTCGGTGGCCAAGCCTCCGGTCGGGTTCCCCCAGCCGACCGGGGAGTCCTCCCCGAAGTACCAGGGCAGTCCGACCACGTTGCTCATGAGGTTGTCGACGTAGCTGTTGAGGGTCTCCAGCTGGCTGGGGCTGAAGTCGTAGCCAGGCTCCTCACGGTCTTGAACCCGTGGGCCACGTTGGTGGCGGTCTGGTTGGTCACCGACGTGTAGGAGTACGTGCTCGGCCCGTCGATCCCATCCGCACAGCCGCCGAGCATGCCCAGACGACCACCCCACATCCCTGTCCGGCACGGCGTTGGACCCGAGGACTACACCGCAGGCTGTTGGACGATCCGTGAACTATCCGGCACGGTGTTGGACCGATCCTGCAGGCCACATCCAGCCTGGCCCGGTGGTGGCGATCAAGCACGCCGGCAGGCTGGCCGGTGGTGGGCCGGCCAGCGCCCGGGTGCCGGAGACCACCGGCCCCCGCACCCCGTCTGGCGGGCTCTGCCCGGCTTCCAGCGCCTGTCGTACGGTCAGGGAGGCCGGGTACCAGGTCAGGGTCTGCAGGTTGATGAACTCCATGCCACCGCAGACACCACCGATGGTTAGCCACAGCATGTGGTGGGCCCCCGGGGTCGCGTACATCTGCAGCCCCCACTGCTCCCGCCCGGCGTAGGTGACGTGGAAGTCGGCGAACTCCGCCCGGGTGATCGTGCCTCGACGGCAAGCCGCGTCACCCACCGGGCAGCGGCGCACCGCGATCATCGCCCCATACGCAGCCATGGCGTGCCCGTCCACAATCACCGGCGGGGGCGACGACACCTGCGGGGTACCGTCGCCGATGATGACCAGCGTGCGGTGCCCGGCGAACCGGTAGCAGGTGATCATCCCGAAGTCCGCCTGCAGCTCGCTGCCCAGCGCCGTGGATGTCGCGCACGTCTTGAGCTGCGCCTGCGAGAACTGCATGTTCGGCCCACCCGGGGCGGGGGTGTACGCGGGTCCCGGCTGGAGCAGCGGGTTGTCCTGGCGGAAGTTCGGGTGGGCGATGCGGTACGCGCACTTCTGCGGAGGCAGGCCCGGACTGCACACGTACCGCCCCCCGGGCTGGTCGTCGCGGCCTGCAACACCAACCCCCCGTCCCCCGGGGAGACCAGCGCCTGCACGCCGATCGTGACCACCGCCACGACCAGGAGCACCACCAGCGTGGCCACCGACGGGCCAAACCGGTGCGAACCCCACCAGGCCGATCCGCCACGCCCCGACCCACGCTCCGAACCGCCGCAACCGAGCACCTGCCGGCAACCCCGACCGAGGCCCAGCAGGCGCGCCCACCACGCGCGCATCCGTAGATGAGTCAACGACCACCCCTACGCGCGCATCTCTGGTGAGTCAACGCGCAGCCCCCGGTGACTCATGTCAAGATGCGCGCGTAGCCCGAGTCGTTGGCTCATCAGCCGATGCGCGCGGGGTGAGGGGCGGGAGTGCGGGTTGAGTGCGGGCTGCGGCCTTGCTCGTGGTCAGGGTCAACAGCTGCGCGCTGAGTGCCTGGATCTGGCGTTGGATCGCGGCGGGGTTGAGGTCGGCCAGGACAGCGGCCATGATCTTCTTGTCCTGGGAAGTGACGGATGTGGCGCGTTCGGCGCGCTGGTGTGGCGTGGTCGGACGGTCGTATTTCTTGGTCACCTTCGCACCGTTACGGACTTTGGAGACGAGTTTTTGCTGGGGCAGGAAGTAGTTGGTGATCTGTGACTGAAGTAGCCAGATCCTGTTCAGTAGCAGCAGTTCTGCTGGTGTGTCGTAGCGGTGGTAGCCGACTACCGTGCGCACCACGGCCCAGTTCTTCTGCTCTACGTGCGCACCGTCGTTGCTGTTGCCTGAGCGGGATCGAGTGAACGTGATACGACGTTCCGCGCACCAATTCAGTAAATGATGGTTGATGAATTCGCTGCCGTTGTCAGAGTTGACCCCGATGATCGGGAACGGCATGATCAGCCCGATCTCCTCCAGCGCTGCGACCACCCACTTGCGGGCCTTGTTGGGCACCGAGCGGTTCTCCGTCCAGCCGGTGGCGATGTCGATCACGGTCAGGGTGTAGGCGTGCTCACCGACCGCGTTGCCGCCCTCGTGGCCGACCAGGTCGATCTCGACGAACCCGGGCACCGCGTCGTTCCACTGGGCCCAGGTGCGGATCGGGATCGAGTCCTTGAGCAGCGAACCAGGCTTGGTGTGGCTGCGCCCGCGCAGCGTCATGCCCGCACGGGCCGGCGCCAGCCGCCGGTCGATCGTGGCAGGTGACATCTTGATCACCTGTGCGGCCGTCTCCTCGCTGATGCTCAGCTCCTCGAATCGGCGCAAACGCCCGACCAGGTCACCCAGCACCGGCGCGAGCCGCTTACCCGTCGGTGCACCCAGCACCGCCCAACAGAACTGCAGCGCCACAACGGCTTCCGGCCCGTACACCGGTGCCCGCGGCGCCCTGGACCGCACCACCCGGGGCTTCAGCGCCCCACCCAGAGCCTTACGGGCGTGGCTGCGGTGCCAGCCCGTCGTGGCACACAGCTCGTCCAGAATCCGGCCCTTCTCGGCCCGGGTGGCCCGCTTGTAGCGGGTCGCGATCGCCTTGGTCACTGCCCGTCGCTGGCTCATCGTCAGTCCCATGATCGGGGCCTACCGGCTGCACGAACTCATGTCCGGTAGGCGCGCCCCACGCGCGCACTTCTCGATGAGTCAACGACCCCACCTACGCGCGCATATTTGACGAGTCAACGCGCAGCCTTGACACTCTTCGATCCACAAC
>JAJYSQ010000214.1 GCA_021793495.1 Actinomycetes bacterium | reverse complement strand
CGTCCATCGGGGGTGCTCGCCTCGAACGCCGAGTAGGCCGCGGCGAACGCTCCCTTGTCCACCACGAGGTCCGGGGCGATCCGTAGCTCCGGGTGCAGCTCGGCTCCCGCGGTGCCGACCACGCAGTGTGCCGGCCAGGTGTGCACGTAGTCCGGCGGGTGCCCGGCAGGGGCGAAGTGCCCGGCAGGATCCACGTGATGGTCGCGGCTGGCCACCACGGCGGCGTACCGGTCACGGTGGTCCTGCACGTACGCGGTGATCGCGGCGGCCACGGCCGTCCCACCGGCCACCGGCAGCGTTCCGCCCTCGCAGAAGTCGACCTGGACGTCGACCACGAGCAGCCCCCGGGTCACGCCGGGCCACCCAGCATGAGCGTGGGGATGACCGGCTCGCCATGAGACAGCCGGGTAGCGGTCACCGGCAGCTCGGCCACGGACCGGGCGTGCCGGGCGACGGCGTCGGCCAGCGGCTCCTGACCGACCGCCTCGCCGCCGCGGACGAGCTCGACCAGCAAGGACCGGCTACGCGGATCGGCGGGCTCCGGACCGACGCCCACCAGCTCGGCATCGGCCATTCCTTGGGCGTCGTACCGACGCCTTGCCCATTTCTGCCCGCCTACGGTGTGCTTGCCGACCGAGCGCTTCTCGGCCGGGTGCATCCGGGCCGTGGGCTCCGCTGAGGCCGCCCGGGCGACGAGCTTGTAGACGAACCCGGCGGTCGGGGCGCCGGAACCGGTGACCAGCGCGGTGCCCACCCCGTAGACGTCCACGGGGGCGGCGGCGAGCGCGGCGATCGCGTGCTCGTCAAGGTCCCCGGAGACCACGATGCGTGTCGAGGTCGCGCCCAGCTCGTCCAGCAGCCGGCGGACCGCCCGTGCCTGGACCGGCAGGTCCCCGGAGTCCAGCCGAACCGCTCCGAGCCCGGGGCCTGCCACCTCCACCGCGGTACGCACCGCCTGCGTCACGTCGAAGGTGTCCACCAGCAGCGTGGTCTCCTTGCCCAGGGCCGCGACCTGGGCGGCGAACGCATCCCGCTCGCTGTCGTGCAGCAGGATGAAGGAGTGGGCGCTGGTGCCTGCGGTCGGGATCCGGTAGGCCCGGCCCGCCTCGAGGTTGGAGGTGGAGGTGAAGCCGGCCACGTAGGCGGCGCGCGCCGCGGCCACCGCGGCCTGCTCGTGGGTGCGACGGGAACCCATCTCGATGCACGGCCGGCCCTCGGCGGCCCCGACCATCCGGGAGGCTGCCGAGGCCACGGCCGAGTCGTGGTTGAGGATGGACAGGACCAGCGTCTCCAGCACGACCGCTTCGGCGAACGTGGCGTCGACGACCAGGACGGGGGAGCCGGGCAGGTAGCACTCGCCCTCGCCGTAGCCGTGGATGTCACCGCGGAACCGGAAGTCCGCCAGCCACGCCGCGGTCGGCGGGTCGACCACGCCGTCGGCGAGCAGCGCGGCGATCTCCTCCGGCCCGAACCGGAAGGCTTCCACGGCGTCCAGCAGCCGACCGGTGCCGGCCACGACACCGTACCGGCGCCCGTCGGGCAATCGACGGGCGAACACCTCGAAGACCGCGCGGCGCCCGGCCGTGCCGTGCGCACGCGCTGCGGTGAGCATGGTCAGCTCGTACCGGTCGGTCAGCAGCGCGGTGCTGCCACCTCCCGCAGGTTCGCTCACCCGCACGGCGTCGTTCACCCGCACAGCGTAGGGGTGAGCCCGCCTACAGTGGAGGCATGTCCGTCGCGCCGGTGGAGACCGACCGCCCGGCCTCCGACCAGCGGACCGATCCAGACCGACCCTGGGTGACCATCGTCTGGAACGATCCCGTCAACTTGATGTCCTACGTCACCTACGTCTTCCAGCAGTACTTCGGGTACTCGAAGGAGAAGGCCACCACGCTCATGCTCGACGTGCACCAGAAGGGGCGGGCGGTGGTCTCGTCGGGCACGCGGGAGGAGATGGAGCGTGACGTCGAGGCGATGCACTCCTACGGGCTCTGGGCCACGTTGCGCCACGATGTGTAGCGCCAGGATGTGCTGCGCGTGGTGAGGCTGCCGTTCCGTCGCGGCCGGGGGGGCGAGGTCGTGATGGCCTTCGACGCTGCCGAGATCGGCGTGCTGCGCCAGCTGCTCGGCGAGCTGATCACGCTGCTGGGTCCCGAGCAGGAGGGCGCGGTCGACCCGCTCGCCCGTGAGCTGGGGCTGGCCGAGCTCGAGGGGTTCACCGTCGGCACCGAGCCGGTGCGGGCCCCGGACGACCCCGCGCTGGCCCGCCTGTTCCCCGATGCCTACCCAGGCGACACCGAGTCCTCCTCCGACTTCCGCCGGTTCACCCAACCCGGACTGGCCTCGCGCAAGCGTCAGGACGCGCAGGCTGCTCGCGCGAGCCTGGATGCCGGTCCGGGGCGCCGGCCGGTGGACGACGCGCTGCTGCACTCGTGGCTTCGCACTCTCACCGACCTGCGGCTAGCCCTCGGTGCCCGGCTCGAGGTGGACGAGGAGTTCGACCGGACCTACCAGGCCACTCCGGACACCGACCCACGCAAGCCGACCATGGCGGTCTACGCATGGCTGGGATGGGTGCAGGAGACCCTGGTGCGGGCCTTGTCCTAGCGCCCATCCCGGCGCCCATCCGTGGGGGATGGTCCTCGGGCGTTTCTCCCCGACGAGACGTCTGCCTAGGCTGGTCAGATGCTCGTCATCGACCAGGCCACCAGGGACGCGATCGTCGCCCATGCTCGTCGTGACCACCCCGACGAGGCGTGCGGGGTGGTGGCCGGCCCAGTGGGCAGCGACTGTCCACGACGGATGGTGCCGATGGTCAATGCTGCCCGGTCCGCGACCTTCTACGAGTTCGACTCCACCGACCTCCTGCGGCTCTACCGGGAGATGGACGAGCGGGACGAGGAACCGGTGATCGTCTACCACTCGCACACCGCGACCGAGGCGTACCCGTCGCGGACCGACGTCGCCTACGCCTCCGAGCCGGGGGCGCACTACGTGCTCGTGTCCACCCGCGACCCCCAGGTGACCGAGCTCCGCTCCTTCCGGATCGTCGACGGCCAGGTCGGTGAGGAAGAGGTTCGGGTCCTCGAGGTGTTGCAGCCACCGCGGGAGTGACCTGCGTCCCGCCACTCGTTCGTACCCACCGCCCCTGGAGACCACCACATGGCCATCGAGGTCCGCATCCCGACCCTCCTGCGTCCCTACACTGGCGGGGCCAAGGCCGTCGACGGCCACGGCGCGACCTTGGCCGAGCTCATCGCCGACCTGGACGCCCGCCACCCCGGAATCGGCGAGCGGCTGCTCGACGACCGGGGGCTGCGCCGATTCATCAACGTCTACCTCAACGACGAGGACGTCCGGTTCCTCGGCGGGGTCGACACGGCAGTGTCCGACGGCGACTCGGTGACGATCCTGCCCGCAGTCGCCGGCGGGGCGGGCTGACCGGGCCGGCCGATGCGGTACGAGTCGCTGATCGACTCGGTCGGGAGCACGCCCCTGATCGGGCTGCCTCGACTGTCCCCGTCGCCCCGGGTCCGGTTGTGGGCCAAGCTGGAGGACCGTAACCCGACTGGTTCGGTGAAGGACCGAGCTGCCTTGGCGATGGTCCGGTCCGCAGAGGAGGCCGGCACGCTGCACCGCGGCATGACCCTGCTGGAGCCCACCAGCGGCAACACCGGGATCTCCCTGGCGATGGTCGCGAAGCTGCGCGGCTACCGACTGGTGGTCGTCATGCCGGAGAACACCTCGGCCGAGCGTCGAGAGCTGCTGACGATGTGGGGGGCCGAGATCGTGTCCTCCCCGGCCGCGGGGGGGTCGAACGAGGCCGTTCGAGTGGCCAAGTCCCTGGCTGCCGAGCACCCGGACTGGGTGATGCTCTACCAGTACGGCAACCCGGCCAACGCCGGGGCGCACTACGCCACGACCGGTCCGGAGATCCTCGCGGACCTGCCGACCATCACCCACTTCGTGGCCGGGCTGGGCACCACCGGCACCCTGATGGGCGTCGGACGGTTCTTGCGGGAGAAGGTCCCCGGCGTCGCGGTGGTCGCCGCCGAGCCACGCTACGGCGAGCTGGTCTACGGGCTGCGCAACCTCGACGAGGGGTTCGTCCCCGAGCTGTACGACCCCGCAGTGCTCACCACCCGGTACTCCGTCGGCCCGCACGATGCGCTGCGCCGGACCCGCCAGCTGCTGGAGCAGGAGGGGATCTTCGCCGGCATCTCGACCGGCGCCATCCTGCATGCCGCACTCGGCGTGGCGGCGAAGGCCGAGCAGGCCGGGCAGCGGGCGGACATCGCGTTCATCGTCTGTGACGGTGGGTGGAAGTATCTGTCCACCGGCGCGTACTCCGGGACCCTGGACGAGGCCGAGGACGCCATCGAGGGCCAGCTGTGGGCGTGAGGGGTGTGAGTGGTGTGAAACCATGCCAGGCATGAGCGGGGCGCCGATCGGGATCTTCGACTCCGGGGTCGGTGGGTTGACCGTGGCCCGCGCCGTGCTCGACCAGCTTCCCCACGAGCGGCTGCTCTACATGGCCGACA
>JAJYSQ010000213.1 GCA_021793495.1 Actinomycetes bacterium | reverse complement strand
CGTTCGCCCGGGCCCTGAGCGGGCACAGCACGACCCGGGTCGTGCTGGAGATCACCGCACGGCACCCCATCGCGTGGATGGGCCCACTGTGGGCCGCGGTCCACGGCGTGCGCCGGCCGGTGGGCCTGGACGCCGACCTGGTGGCCGAGGTGCTCGCCGAGGCCGGGCTGGACGTGCAGGTGGAGCGGTTCACCATGCCAGGACGGCCCCGCACCGCCGACGAGCAGGCCGTCCAGCTCCAGCTGACCCGCCGGCGCCTGTGCCTGCCCCCCGGCGCCGAGGACGAGGTGGCCCGGCTGCTCGATGAGCACCCGGCTCCGGTCGACCGAGAGCTGGCCTGCCTGTGGTGGGCAGGGACGGCACGCCGATCGGCGTAGGCAGGCGGACCGACGCGCCGCGCTACGCCACTGACGTGGGCGGGCACCCAGCCGCTACGGCGATCCCGACCACGGCCCGGAACGCGTCCAGCACCGCGTCCAACGGACGGCTGATCTCGTCGCTGTACACCTCGGCGAGCCATCCCGTGTGCTCGGCACACGCACCGGCTGCCAGCAGGCTGGTGTACCCACCGGCCAGCAGCAGTGCCTCCTCGGCCGGATCGGCGTCCGCGGCACCGACGACGGTCAGGAACCCACCGCCGTGCACCGCGGCGGCCGACGCGGGGTACTCCGCCAGCGACCAGACCCCACCGTGCTCCGCCTCGAGATTGGCCAGGCCCTCGGACCCGCCGGTACGGGCGACCCCGAAGTCCACGGTGCGCAACACCCCGGAACCCATGCTGGTCACGGAGACGAACCACTGGGCGGCGTCGGCCAGGTCGACCACCGCCCGCAGCACGGCGGCGAGGCGAAGCGGCGTGCCGACCGCGCCGGCCTGGTCGCACGCCGCCACCCCGGCCGCGAGCAGCTCGGGCACACGCACCGGCCCTCGATCCGCCGCCGACCGAACGGGACCGGCCGTCGATGACCGCGGCGCGGGCGGGGGCCGCGCGGGTTGCCGCGGCGGGGGCTGCCCAGCGACCACGGGCACCAGCGACCCGGAGCGCTTGGCCCGGTACTGCGCGGCATCGGCCAACCGGAACAGCCGCCGGGGCGAGGCCGACCGGCCCAACGAGCCCTCGGTGGAGGCGACCCCGGCCGCGACCCCCTGGCCGACACCGTGCCGCACCGCGTCCCGGCACAGGTCGGTCACCGACCCGACCAGCTCGTCGACGGCGGCGCCGACGCTCAGCACGCAGAACTCGTCGCCGCCGAGCCGGGCACCCAACCCCCCGACCCGGGAGGCCGCGGCCGACACCAGCCCGCCGACGTCCACCAGCAGCCGGTCCCCGGCCTGGTGGCCCTGGGCGTCGTTGACCCACTTGAGGCCGTTCACGTCGACGACGGCCAGCCCGACCGGCCGGCGCGGGCTGTCCATCGCCTCGTCGAACACGTCGTCGAACCGCCGACGGTTGGCCAGCCCGGTGAGCGGGTCGGTGTAGGCCAGCCGGTGGGCCTGCTCGAGGGCGTGCAGGTGGGCCAGCCCCGTGGCGACCTGGGCGGCGACGGTAGCGGCCAGGTCCAGGTCTGCCGTGGTGAAGCACGGCTGGTCGGCGGTCCGGGTGGCCCGAACCTTTCCCCAGGCGTCCTCCTCGACCCAGATCGGCATGGTCAACGAGCAGTGCTTGCCCAGCTTGTCGAGCAGTCGCGCCTCGGCCGCGTCGACCTGCGGGTCGTCCCGATGGTCCAGATGACCACCGTCGTACCGGCCGGCCATGGTCAGCCTCGGGAATCCCGCGACCGCACAGACCTCATCGACCGGGCGAGCCAGCTCCCCGGGCCCCAGCTGGCCCTCGTTCACCACCGTGCGCAAGATTCCCGTGGGTCGGTACCACCGGGAGAAGGACACCGAGGCGGCGTCCAGCACCACGCGCGCGTAGGGGGCCGCGCGGGCCAGCAGCTCGATGCTCGTACGTGCCGAACCGGTGGTCCTGGCCAGGTGCGCCAGCGCCTCGAGGCGGCGCGCCGCCGCACGGTCGTCACCGACCATCGGACCGTCGATCCTCCTGTCGCCACCAGGGGTCTGCCACCACCGGGGATCCCACCCCCGGTGCGCCACCCGCACCACGCGGTCCGTATCGGCCACGGAGGGCCGGACCTTACCCGATCACGTCGGGCGGGGTGGTCGACCCGGGGGTGGGGACGGTCCGCCAACGAGGTCCGGCCCGGAGCACCTGGGAAGGCAGCGTGTGGGCCACCAGCCGTTCGGCCTGGGCGGCCACCTCGATCATGGCTTCCAGGTCCACACCGGTCGACACCCCCATGTCCTCCACCATGTGCACCAGCTCTTCGGTGGCGATGTTCCCGCTGGCTCCCGGCGCGTACGGGCACCCGCCCAGCCCGCCGACGCTCGCATCGAAATCGGTCACCCCGAGCTGGAGCGCGGCCAGCACGTTGGCCAGACCCGTTCCCCGGGTGTTGTGGAAGTGCAGGTTCAGGGGCGTGCCTGGCATCGCCGAGCGGGTCTCGCCCACCAACCGGGTGACCCGGGTCGGCGTCGCCATCCCCGTGGTGTCCCCGTACGACAGGGCATCCGCGCCGTCGGCCACGGCACGGCGGGCCACACCCAGAACTCGCTCGACCGCCAGGTCCCCCTCGTAGGGGCACCCCCACGCGGTCGCGACCACCACCTGGCAGGTGACCCCCTGGCGGTGCGCCCGATCGATGATCTCAGCGATCTCGTCCAACGACTGCTCGGTGGACCGGTTGACGTTCGCCCGGTTGTGGGTGGCCGACGCCGAGACCACCGTCTCGATCTCGGTGAACCCCGCGGCCAGAGCACGCTCGGCACCTCGCAGGTTCGCCACCAGCGCCGAGTAGCGCACCCCAGGAGCTCGGTGCACCCCGGACCAGACGGCATCGGCATCGGCCATCGCCGGGATCGCCCGGGGGTGGACGAAGCTCACCGCCTCGATGCGCCGGACCCCGGTACGCCCGAGAGCCTCGATCAGGGCGACCTTCCCGTCGGTGGGCACCGGAGCCTCGTTCTGCAACCCGTCCCGCGGGCCGACCTCCCGCAGGCTCAGCCGGTCGGGCAGCTCGCTCACCGGTCCACCATCCTCGGCCCGGTCATCCTCGGCCCGGTCATTCTCGGCCCGGTCATCCCGGCCAGCGTGGCGAGCGCTTCTCGTTGAACGCGGCCACCCCTTCGGCACGGTCGGGGCTGAAGGCGGTCACCCGCCAGGCGGAGTCCTCGACGTCCAGGCCGGTGGCCAGGTCGACGTCCATGCCGTGGCGCATCGCCCGCTTGGCTGCGCGGACGCCGACCGGGGAGTTCGCTGCGATCGACCCGGCCAGGCCGAGTGCCACCAACCGGTCCTGACCAGCCGGGGTACGACGGTCGGTGAGGCCGAGCCGCTCAGCCTCACCGGCGTCCACGCGCCGCCCGGTGAAGATCAGGTCCGCGGCCCTCGACCAACCCAACCGTCGGGTCAGCAGCTGGGTGCCACCGCCACCCGGGACCACGCCGACGGTCACTTCCGGCAGCCCGAGGAGCGCGGTCTCATCGGCGACGATCAGGTCCGCGCCCAGCGCGATCTCGAGCCCACCTCCGAGGGCGTACCCGTGCACCGCCGCAACGGTCGGCACGGGTAGGTTCACGACCCCCGTGAAGGCGGCCCGGAAGACGGGGCGCTGGGCCATCAGCTGGGCGTCCGAGAAGGTGTTCCGCTCCTTCAGGTCCGCACCGACGCAGAAGGCGGTCGGAGCGGATGAGCTGATCACCACGGCGCGCACCGTGGGGTCCGCGGCGAGCCGTCCGGCGGCGGCGGCCAGCTCGCCGGCCATCCGGGTGGACAGCGCATTGAGCGCCTCGGGGCGGTCCAGCACGATCTCGGCCACGGTACCGCCAGGCCCGTGACGGCGCACCCGGACCATCTCGGGCGCGACCGACATGTCCGCCAGGCTAGTCCTCGTCCCCGCGGGCCCGGCGAGCGGCATCCGGATCGGCCAGGTCCTCGATGGCCCTCTGCACCGCCTCGACGTGCGGGACGTCGGTGAGCACCAGCGGTCCACGCTCCCCCGCCGACTCGATGACCACCGTGCCGCACCGGAACAGCCGCTCGATCATCGAGTACTGGAAGGAGACGTCGTTGATCCGAGCCAACGGCATGTCCCGTCCGACCCGGGCGAAGAGCCCCTGCCGGACGATGATCCGTCGGTTGGTGACCACGTACGTCGAGGCCAGCCACCGCAGGTACGGCAGCACCGACCAGGCCCAGATCACGCCGCCGGCGACCAGTCCGACGGCCAGGCGCAACCACGACTGGTAGGTCCACGCGGGGAGCACCGCGACCACGTACGTGGTCACCGGGACGGCGACCACCAGGAGGAGCGCGGGCAGGACGAGCACCTTCACGTGGGCGCGCAGCGACAGCTCGACGTGCTCACCGTCACCGAGCAGTCGCGCCGGGAACCCCATGGGCGCAGGGTACGGGCCGAGCCACCGCGGCACGCCGCGCCGCGCCGCGGTGGGGAACCTGAGAGGCATCATGCGACGTATGATGAGGTAGC
>JAJYSQ010000212.1 GCA_021793495.1 Actinomycetes bacterium | reverse complement strand
GGGCCTCCCCACCGGGGTGGGGACCGGGCCAGGGGGTCCGGGGTCTCGTGCCCAGGGTACGCGCGTCGGCCGTCGTGGCTGCCGGCCCAGCTCGGGTTCGCCTGGTGACCTCGGACGACCCCCGGTTACCCTGCGGGGGTGGCAGGACACGCCCCGGTGGATGACGGGCAGCAGCACGGCGTCACCAGGCGACTGGCCAGCCTGGCCGAGGTGGTCGAGATCGTCGACGGGCTCTACCCCCCGGAGACCGCGCAGGCGTGGGACGCCGTAGGGCTGGTGGCAGGGGAGCCGGACCGTCCGGTGGGTCGTGTCCTGCTGGCGGTCGATCCGGTCGCCTCGGTGGTCGACGAGGCTCTGGCGTGGGGGGCAGACCTGCTCGTCACGCACCACCCGCTGTTCCTCGCTCCGGTGCACTCGGTTGCGGCCACGTCGGCCAAGGGTCGGGTGCTGCACCGGCTCGTCGAGGGGCATGTCGCGTTGTTGGTGGCGCACACCAATGCGGATGTTGCCCACGGCGGCGTCAGCGATGCGCTGGCCGACCTGCTGGGCGTGCAGCGGTCGCGCCCGTTGGAGCCGTCTCGGCTGACGGGGGTAGACAAGCTCGTCGTGTTCGTCCCCGTCGAGCACGCTGAACCGTTGATCGATGCCTTGGCGGCCAGCGGGGCTGGACGGCTCGGTGCCTACGACCGGTGCGCCTGGACGGTGGACGGCCACGGCACGTTCCGACCCCTGGCCGGCGCGCGTCCGGCGATCGGTCAGCTCGGAGCGTCGGCCTGGGTCCGGGAGACACGGGTCGAGATGCTGGTCCCCTCGGGTCGTCAGGCCGCGGTGGTGGCGGCGCTGCGTGCCTGCCATCCGTACGAGGAGCCGGCCTTTGACCTGATCCCGCTCACCGGCCTGCCGGAGCGGGTGGGGATGGGGAGGATCGGTCGGCTCGAGCGACCCGAGAGCCTCATCGACTTCGCCCAGCGGGTCGCGCGCCAGCTACCGCCCACCCCGGTAGGGGTCCGGTTCGCCGGAGACCCCGGACGCCCGGTGCGTACGGTGGCGGTCTGCGGCGGGGCGGGGGACGCGCTGCTGGCTGCGGCCACCCGGGCGGGTGCGGACGTCTACCTGACGGCCGACCTGCGCCACCACCGGGCCAGCGAGCACCGGGAAGGTATCGGCGAGGTACCCGCCCTGGTCGATGTCGCTCATTGGGCGAGCGAGTGGCCGTGGCTGGAGGTGGCGGCCAGCCGATTGGGCGGAGCACTGACCGAACGCGGGGCTACGGTGGTCACCCGGGTCTCGACAATCTCCACCGACCCGTGGACCGCCCATCTCGACGTCCCGAGCGTGTGAGGGAGACTGTGCTGAACGCGTCCCCCGTCGACCAGCTGCGCCTGCTCGACCTTCAGGCTGCCGACACCCGGTTGGATCAGCTGGCCCACCGACGCCGCACCCTGCCCGAGGCCAAGGAGGTCGCGGAGCTGGCCGCGGCGGCCGAGACCATTGCCGACGAGGTGGTCGTCGCCGGCACCGAGCTGTCCGACCTGCAGCAGGCCATGGCGAAGGCCGAGACCGACGTCGACCAGGTACGGGTCCGGGCCGCCCGCGACCAGCAACGGCTGGACGCCGGTGCGGTCGGTTCGGCCAAGGAGCTCGAGGCGCTGGCGCACGAGATCGGTTCGCTGGCACGACGGCAGGCCGAGCTGGAGGACGTGACCTTGGAGGTCATGGAGCGGGTGGAGGAGGCCACCCGGCGGACGTCCGCCGCCGAGGCAGCGCACCGGCAGCATGGACAACGGCTGGCTGACGCGGCGGCCCGGCGGGACGCGGCGCTGGCTGCGCTCGCCCGCGATGAAGACGTCGTCTCGGGCGGGCGGGCCGAGCTCGCGGCCGCGCTCCCCGGTGACCTGCTCGCCCTGTACGACAAGCTGCGCGTGGCCAACGTCGGAGTGGGGGCCGCAGCCCTGCACCAGGGGCGGTGTGAGGGGTGCCGACTGCAGCTGACCTCGTCAGCCCTGGCCCAGCTGCGCTCCACACCGGCCGACACGGTGTGTCGCTGCGAGGAGTGCGGACGCATCCTGGTGCGTACCGAGCGTTCCGGCCTGCTGGCGTGAGGACCCTGGTCGTCGAGGCCGACGGTGGTTCACGGGGCAACCCCGGGCCGGCCGGGTACGGGGCGGTGGTGCGTGAGGAGTCGACCGGTCGCATCCTGGCGCGGACCGGCGGGTACCTGGGCGTGGCGTCGAACAACGTCGCGGAGTACCGCGGACTGATCGCCGGGCTGCAGGCGGCTCGCCAGCTCGACCCGGGGGCTGACGTCGAGGTACGCATGGACTCGAAGCTGGTCGTCGAGCAGATGTCAGGACGCTGGCAGGTCAAGCACCCGGACATGCGCACGCTGGCCGCCCAGGCCCGCCAGGTCTACCCGGCGGGCCAGGTGAGCTTCACCTGGGTGCCGCGGGCACGCAATGTCGAGGCGGACCGGGTGGTCAACGAGGTGCTCGACGCGGCGGCCGTGGGACGTACCTGGGTCGCGGTTCCGCCCGCAGGAGGCACGGCGGCGGAGGTGACGTCGCCGGCCGGACCGGTGGTGCCGAGCAGGGAGCACCTGGTCGGGTGGGCGGGAGGCCTACCGGCTCCGACCACGCTGCTGCTGCTGCGCCACGGGCAGACCGAGCTCACGGTGGGAAAGCGGTTCTCTGGGCGGGGCGGGGCCGATCCCGGCCTGACCCCGACCGGTCGTGCCCAGGCCGGACGGGCTGCTGGACGGCTGTCCCAGGCGGCTGCGGCCGGTACTCCCGGGCCGGTGGCGGCCGTCGTTGCCTCCCCGCTGACGCGTGCCCAGCAGACGGCTGAGGTGGTCGCCGAGGCGCTGGGGCTGGACGTGGTCATCGACCCGGGGTTCGCCGAGTGCGACTTCGGCGCCTGGGATGGACTGACGTTCGACGAAGCGGCCGCCCGTTGGCCGGGTGAGGTCGCGGCCTGGCTCGGCACGACGTCTCTGGCGCCCCCCGCTGGGGAGAGCTTCGACGACGTGGGTCGTCGCGTGGCGGCCAGCCGGGACCGTCTGCTGGTCGAGCACCCCGGCCGGGTCGTTCTGGTGGTCACCCACGTCACGCCGATCAAGCAGCTGGTCCGGATGGCGCTGGACGCGCCGGGCAACGCCTTGTTCCGGATGGAGCTCGCCCCAGCCAGCCTGACCTGGGTGGCGCACTTTGCCGACCAGACGTGCTCGCTGCGGGCGTTCAACGACCAAGCGCACCTGGTGGGGCTGGACTGACCGGGGCCGCACCGAGCAGGTAGGGCTTGTCACCTCCGGCTCAGCCGGTCAGCAGCAGCGCTCCGGTCGCAGCGACCAGCTCCAGCGCCCGGTAGACGGGGAGGTTGTTCAACAGGTTCGACCTGGTGGCCGCCGTCACGGTGAGCCGGGCCAGGTTCTCCGGGGCGGTACCGCGACCGGGTATCGTCCGCGCAGCTCCCGGTGGTAGCGCACGGCCAGGCTGATCACGATCGTCGCAAAGCTGACGAGCAGCGCGATCAGCAGGAACAGCCTGCGGCGGCTGCCTCGGGCCAGGCGGGCAGCCTGGTTGGCGGCGGCGTCGAACACCCCCGCCGCATCGGACAGCTCGGCGACCACGGTGATGGTCACCAGGAAGACCAGCACCGACCAGGTGCGGTCGCGCACGCTCAGCGCCTCGCGCACCGGCAGCAGCCCGGTGGCGATCGTGAGCAGACCAGCCAGCCCGGCCGCGAGCCACACCCCGGCATCGTCAGTCCAACGTCTCGACCACGTCGAGGCTCCAGGGTTGGCTGGCGAGGCGTCTCGGGTGCAGCTCGACGACCCAACGAACACCCAGCGCCTCGGCCAGCGCACCGGCCGACCGTGGCTGCGCTCCGGTCTCCAGCAGGTGCCGCGCGATGAGTCCGCGAGTGTGCTTGGCGTGGTGGCTGACGACCGTCCGTCGCCCCTGGTGCTCGCGTACCACTCGCACCGAGACCGTGCGTCCGGCCAGCTCTGGCCCTGGCCGGAAGGCCGCGGCATACGCGCTCGAGCGCAGGTCGACCAGAAGCCCGGACCGGCCCAGCCCGGGCAGCGCCGCCGACAGGACCGGGCGCCGCACGCCGGCCAGCCGGCCGATGCCGGGCAGAGACGTGCTCATCGCCAGCCGGTAGGCCGGGATGCGGTCGTCCGGGCGGAGCCAGCCGAACAGCGCGCTGACGGTCAGCAGCACCGTCTGGGCCCGGGTGCGGGCCGGCAGCGGCAGGGTGCTGAGATCCAGGGCTCGGTAGAGCACCCCGGTGTACAGCTGGCTGGCGGGCAGGGTGGCTGCGTCGCGTAGGCCGGCGTCGCGGCGGACCTCCCCCGCCTGGCTCGGGCCAAGACCGAGCACCGCCATCGCCGGGACGAGCGGGCCGCGTGCCAGCTCCACCAGTGCGTCCAGGACCCGCGACCGGGTCTCGCCCAGTGCCGGGAGGCTCAGCGCGGCGATCTCCAGCGGCGGACCGGCGGCTGGGTGTCTTGCCGGGTCGGCCTTGCCCGCGGAGGGGGGCAGCATGACGATCAAGGAGCGCTCCGTTGGATGTCGGCACGGTCGGGGGGTCGGCGTAAAATTC
>JAJYSQ010000211.1 GCA_021793495.1 Actinomycetes bacterium | reverse complement strand
GACACCTGCGTGGGTACCGACTCGCACACCACGATGGTCAACGGCCTCGGTGTGCTCGGCTGGGGCGTCGGCGGGATCGAGGCCGAGGCGGCGATGCTCGGGCAGCCGGTGAGCATGCTGATCCCGCGGGTTGTCGGGCTCAAGCTCACCGGGCGGCTGCCGGAGGGCACCACCGCCACCGATCTGGTGCTGACCATCACCGAGCTGCTGCGGGCCCACGGGGTGGTGGGCAAGTTTGTCGAGTTCTACGGTCCGGGTGTGGCCGCGGTGCCGGTGGCCAACCGGGCCACCCTCGGCAACATGAGCCCCGAGTACGGATCGACCGCGGCGATCTTCCCGATCGACGAGGAGACGATCCGGTACCTGCGCCTGACCGGACGCCCGGAGTCCCAGGTGGGGCTGGTCGAGGCGTACGCCCGCCAGCAGGGGCTGTGGCACGACCCGGACCACGAGCCGGTGTACTCCGAGTACCTCGAGCTGGACCTGTCGAGCGTCGAGGCGTCGCTGGCCGGCCCGCGACGCCCGCAGGACCGGGTGCCGCTGCGTACCTCGAAAGCCGCGTTCACTGCCGAGCTGGCTCGGTACACCGACAATCCGGACCGTACGGTCGAGGTGGTCGACGGCGACCAGCGGCACCGCGTGGGCCACGGCCTGGTGGTGATCGCCGCGATCACGTCGTGCACCAACACGTCCAACCCACAGGTGATGATCGGCGCCGCCCTGCTGGCCAAGAAGGCCGTCGAACGGGGTCTGGGCCGTCGGCCCTGGGTGAAGACGACGCTGGCTCCCGGCTCCAAGGTGGTCATGGACTACTACGAGCGGGCTGGGCTGATCCCGTACCTGGAGAAGCTGGGGTTCAACCTGGTCGGGTACGGGTGCACCACCTGCATCGGCAACTCCGGGCCGTTGATCCCGGAGGTGAGCGCGGCGGTCGACGAGGGTGGGCTGGCCGCGGTCGCGGTGCTCTCCGGCAACCGGAACTTCGAGGGCCGGATCAACCCGGAGGTCGCGATGAACTACCTCGCGTCCCCGCCGCTGGTCGTCGCCTACGCGCTGGCTGGCACGATGGACATCGACCTGCTCACCGAGCCGCTCGGGACGGATCCCACCGGTCAGCCGGTCTACTTGCGCGACATCTGGCCCTCGGATGCACAGATCGCCCAGGTCACCGCCAGCGCGATCGCCGGGGAGATGTTCTCCCGGGACTACGCCGACGTGTTCGCCGGCGACGAGCGCTGGCGGGGTCTGCCCACCCCGGATGGGGAGCTGTTCGCCTGGGAGCCGGACTCCACGTACGTGCGACAGCCCCCGTACTTCGCGACGATGACCCGCGAGCCACCCCCGTTGGCGGACATCGTCGACGCCCGGGTGCTCGCCGTGCTGGGCGACTCGGTCACCACCGACCACATCTCGCCCGCGGGGACGATCAAGGCCGACTCCCCGGCCGGGAGGTACCTGATCGAGCACGGGGTCGAGCGTGCCGACTTCAACTCCTACGGCTCCCGCCGGGGCAACCACGAGGTGATGGTGCGCGGGACCTTCGCCAACATCCGGCTGCGCAACGCGTTGTCCCCGGACGTGGCCGGCGGCTTCACCCGCAACCTGCTCACCGGGGAGCAGACCACCATCTACGAGGCGGCGATGGCCTACCAGCAGGCCGGGGTACCGCTGGTCGTGCTGGCGGGCAAGGAGTACGGCTCCGGCTCCTCGCGGGACTGGGCCGCCAAGGGCACGGTGCTGCTCGGGGTGCGCGCCGTGCTCGCCGAGTCCTTCGAGCGCATCCACCGGTCCAACCTGATCGGCATGGGCGTGCTGCCGCTGCAGTTCGCCGAGGGGCAGTCGGTCGGCTCGCTGGCGCTGACCGGCGAGGAGTCGTTCACCGTCCGCGGCGTGGCGTCGTTGGCCGCGGCCGACGGGCCTCGCGCGGTCTCGATCACCGCCACCCGTCCCGACGGCAGCGTGGTCGGGTTGACCGCCCGGGTACGGATCGACACCCCGGGGGAGGCGGCCTACTTCCGGCACGGCGGGATCATGCCCTTCGTGCTGCGCGAGCTGCTGTGAGTGCCCGGGGCGGGTAGGACACGCCACACTGGGCGGGTGGTTGCCGTCGGGGTCACCGTTCCTGCTGGATCGCGGCCGCTGTTGGCGGTCCATGGGCTCGCCGTCCGGTTCGGACCGTTGCGGGCGCTGGACGACGTGGGCCTCGCGGTCGGCGCTGGCGAGGTCGTGGCCTTGGCCGGGGAGAACGGTGCCGGCAAGACCACGCTGGTGCGCTGCATCGCTGGCGACATCGCCCCCGACGATGGTCAGATCCTGTTGTCCGGCCGCCCGCTGCCGCCCGACCCGGGCGCGGTGGGCCGGCGCAGCGTCGCCGTCGTCTGGCAGGACCTTGCGCTGTGCGACAACCTTGATGTCGCCGCGAACATGCTCCTGGGCCAGGAAGGCGGCCGGCTGCTGTTCTCCGAGGCTCGCCTGCACGCGAAGGCGGCCGGGCTCCTGGCCGACCTGAGGATCCCGCTGCACGACACGACGCGCGACATCCGGACCCTGTCGGGCGGGCAGCGCCAGCTGCTGGCGGTGGCCCGGGCGATGAGCCGCAAGCCCCGGCTGCTGGTCCTGGACGAGCCCACGGCCTCGTTGGGTGTCAGCGAGTCCGCTCAGGTCGAGGAGCTCATCACCGACCTGCGTGAGCAGGGAACCAGCATCTTGCTGGTCTCCCACGACATCGAGCAGATGTTCCGCCTGGCCGACCGGATCGTGGTGCTGCGTCATGGTCGGGTGGTCGGGGAGGCCGAGCCCAGGGCGGCCCACCCTGACGACGTCATCGCCCTGGTGTCGGGCCAGCGGGTCGACTCGTCCGCGCGAGTCCAGCTCACCCGACTGCACGGGCTGGCCGACCGGTTGTCATCGGGGGATCCCTCCTCCAGCCTGTCGCTCATCATGTCGACGCTGGGCGCGGCGCTCGACGCCGACCGGCTGTGCATGCACCTGGTCGACGGTACGACGCTGGCCTGTGCGGCGTCGCTCGGCCTGCCGCGAGGTCTGCTGGCGGACTGGTCGCGGCTGCCGGTGGGCTCCGCCGGGGGTCCGGTGGGTCTGGTCGCCGCCAGCGGGGAGGTCGTCCTCGACACCGACGCGCGGACGGCCGGCTCCTGGGCACCCTTTGGCGATCTGGCCAGGGCGTCGGGTGTCGGCAGCTCGTGGGCGGTCCCGGTGATGGGGCGCAGCGGACTGGTCGGGGTGATCACCGTCTTCCGTCCCGTGGCGGGCCGTCCCCGGGGCGATGAGCTGAACCTGGTGACGTTGTACGCCGGGTACGCCGCGAGCGCCGTCGAGCGGGACCGGTTGCTCGACGAGGTGACCGCGCGAAACCGCATGCTGGAGACGATCCGGGAGGTGCTCGAGGCGCTCGCCGGGCCGGTCCCGGTAGCCGAGGGGCTGCTGGTCGCGCTGCGGTCGCTGTGCCGGGGGCTGCAGGCCGACGAGGTGGTCCTGCTGACCCAGAGCCAGGACGGCCCGCCCCGCGCTCGCGCCTTCGCCGGGCGGATCGGCGAAGGCCAGCCCTCCGCGGCCCTGCTCGCCGCCGCCACCCAGGCTCTTGCCCGGGGACAGGGCGAGGACCGGGCGAAGCGGCTGTCGAGCGCCGACGGTCAACGACGGTCGGCCGTGACCTTCTCCGCCCCCGGTGCCTCGGCGGCCCTCGTGGCGGGCTGGGAGCAGGACCGCGCCACCCCTGATGCGATCGTCCTGATGGAGGACGCGGCGCACTCCCTGCGGCTGGCTCTCGAACGCGAGGAGGTGGGCATGGCGCACGAGGAGGCATCGGCACTGCGCCGGTCCCAACAGCTCCAGCGCAACTTCCTGTCCCGGTTGAGCCACGAGCTGCGCACTCCGCTGACTGCCATCCGGGGCTATGCCTCCAGCCTGCTGGCACCCGACGTGACCTGGGACCGAGCCTCCCAGCGCCGGTTCCTCGAGCGGATCGCCGTCGAATCGGCCCGCCTCGGGCGACTCGTCGGCGACCTGCTCGACTTCTCCGCCATCGAGTCCGGGATCCTGCGTCTGCAGCGCGACTGGTGCGACGTCCCGCTGGTGGTCGCCGCTGCCGTCGCCTGCCTGCCGCCGGCGCGCGCGCGGGCCGTCGAGGTGGTCTGCGCCCCCGGGTTGCCGGTCGTCTGGGCCGACCATGACCGGCTGGAGCAGGTCTTCGTGAACTTGCTCGACAACGCGTTCCGCCACAACCCTGCCGGCACCCGGGTCAGCGTCCGGGCCAGCACCGATGATGGTTGGATCGTGATCAGTGTCCTCGACGACGGCACGGGCCTTCCGGCCGAGCAGGTCGGCGCACCCTTCGAGCCGCGAGCGCACCCGTCCCCGAGCGGTGGAGCGGGTGTCGGGCTGTCGATCGCCAAGGGCATCGTGGACGGCCACGGAGGTCGCCTCGAGGTGGACAGCCACGGGACGGGCACGCGTTTCAACGTCCACCTGCCCGTCGAAGGCCCGGGGGCGGACCCCGACGATGTCCCAGGAGGGACGGGAGCCGATGCCTGATCTCGGGACGAGGACCCGCGTCCTGCTGGTCGAGGACGACCCCAACATCGTCGAC
>JAJYSQ010000210.1 GCA_021793495.1 Actinomycetes bacterium | reverse complement strand
TCCGATCTGCTCGTCGAACGGCTGCGACTTCAGGACGAACCCCACCGCTCCGGACTCCACGGCGACGGCGATCCGGTTGCGGTCCTCGATCCCGGTGACCAGCAGGACGACGGCCCCGAGAGCCGTCATCGGCGCGATCAGATCCGCACCGTCGCCGATTCCCGGGCCCAGGTCGAGGTCCAGCAGGACCAGCCGGGGGCGCACCCGCCCTACCCGATCCAGCAGTTCTCCGCGCGATGTCAGGGGTGCGACCTGCACGCGGACCCCCTCCGCGGTCAGGGCGGCTCCGAGGCTCTGGGCCAGCAGCTCGTGGTCCTCGACGAGCAGGACGTCCGCCCTCGCAGTCACCCGACCAGCACCCGCCGTTCATCAGTTGTGGTGACGCCGGCTGGGCCTCGAACGTGCGTTACTCGCCGCATGCCCCGGCGGTCGAACGGCACGGCGACGGTCGACGTCCGCTCACGGCTGCTCGCGGACGTCCTGGGGCGGGTGTTGTGGCTGCGCGGGTTCGATGTCATCGAGCCCTCCGACCACCGGACGACAGCCGCAACCGTCGACCTCGCTGTGATCGAGGCACGTGGCTCAGCCCCGACCGGTGCCCGCGTTGTCGTCGAGCTCCCCCGCGAGGACGGCCGTCCGGGGCGGGTGCTGGTCGACGGCACGCAGGTGGCCCACCAGGTGACCGGGCTCAGGGACCTTGACGACCTGCTCGACTGGGTCGCCCGGACGACGGCAGCCGACGGCTAGCCGGTCCTGCTGACCCCCCGGGAGCCAGAGCACGAACCGAGCGCCACCCCCGGGACGCTCGAGGACGTCGGCGTCGCCGTGCTGCTGGCGCATGAGGCGACGGACCGCAGCCAGCCCCAGGCCGGAGCCCGCCCGGGAGGTGTCACCGACGACCCCACGCTGGAACACCGCATCCCGGATTCGCCGATCTACGCCTGGGCCTCGGTCCTCGACGAGCACGAGCACGCGTGGCCCGGCCGTCTCGGCTCGCACCGTCACCGGGCTGCCAGGGGCGTGTTGGCGCGCGTTCACGAGCAGGTTGTGCAGCGCCTCCGCGAGGTCGTCCGGTCGGCCCAGCGTCCGAAGACCCCCAAGGTCGGCATCGACGGCGAGACCGTCGGACTGGTGGGTCGCGATCACCGGCAGCAGCGCGTCGTCCAGATCGAACTCGACGAAGGGCTGCTCGGCCCGGGCGTCGATCAGCCGGCCCAGCCGGGCCAGCTCGCCGTCCATCGCCGCCTGCAACCGGCGCCGCGTGCCGTCGTCGAGGGTGTCCTGGTACCGGTCGAGCGTTCGGGATGCCGCCCGCAGAGCGGCGATCATCGACCGGGAGTCGTGCACGACCTCCTGCCGTCGCCGCTCCACGTCGCGCAGCAGCTGCTCGGCGTCGGCGAGCGCGCCACTGGTGCTCAGCAGCTCGTCGCCCTCCGACGACAGTGCCTCCCTCAGGTCGGCGCCGGCGTTGAGCAAGGACACGACTGCGGCGAGGGCCATCAGGTAGGCCGCCGCGACCAGCCAGCCGGTTGACGAGGTCGCCGCCGCTCCAGCCCGGAGCACACCAGCGACCCCCAGCAGGCCCAGCGAGGTGGCACTCCACTGCGCCGTCGGAGATCGCAGGCGCCGGCCCCGAAGCAGGAAGGCCGCGCCGGCCGCGACCCAGATGCCGCCGACCGTGAGCTCGACCTTCGCCGAGAACGCCGGTGACCCGCCGAAGGACTCCGCCCACGCACGGTGAGCGAGGACCAGGAGCACGAACGAGACCGTGGACGCGGCCACGCCGACGACGGCCCGTCGCCGCGGCCGCAGGGTCGAGTCGACGGTCGGGGACCGCAACGCGGTGGCGAGCATCGCAACCACCGTGAGAGCCGCGACCAAGCGGGCCACGCTGTTCCACACTGCCGGGTGCTGCTCGCCACCCAGCGCGCGGGAGACCAGCGCCATCGGGAACGTGACAACGGCGAAGACCATGAGGGCCGAGCCCATGATCGCGAACGACGCCTCGCCGGTGAGGGTCCAGCGCGAGTAGTGAAGAACACCCGCCCCGAAGAACAGCGCCGTGGCGACCACGCTCAGCGTGTCCGAGGCCAGTTCGAGACCGACCGCCGCGGCCACGTGCGCGAGGACGGTCGACAGCAGCCAGGCCGAGAGGGCACTCACCACCAGCGTGGCCGCGAGCCGGCCAGGATCCGCGACTCGTCGGGTCACCGGGATCGACCGCCGTCGATCACGCCCCCGGTAACGCACGGTGTCCAATTGCCCACCTCCGGCTACGCACCCTACCGAGCCCCGTAGGAGTGTCAATGGCCCGTTGGGAAGGCAGGGCCAGCCGATCGGCCGAGGGACCGCCCGTCCAACCGTGGGCTGATCGGTTCCTGAATACGGGTTCAGGGTCCAGGATCCGTGGGTGAGAACCGCAGACACGCGAGGGCCCTCAGCGAGGATCGACGAGACGCTGTCGAGCACCCCCACCGCGCGTAGCGACACGGTGACGACGCTCGGACCGCCCCGTCTGCCCCGCTCCGAGGTGATCGGGACGGTCGTCCTCCTGGAGGAACCCGGGCGCCTGACCGGTGCCCGGCTGCGTGACCGACTTCCCGGGTCAACCGGTGGGGGTGCCTACCCCTCCGGTGCACCGCCCACCCGGCTCCGGCGCCTGGCTGCCCGATCCGTACGTGGTGAGGAAGGCGGTCAACCGCGGGTCGCTGGCGGAGTCCAGCCTCAGCCGTACGCCCCATGCGGTGGCCACGACTGGGGACGGCAGGCCGGGGTACGGGCTGACCAGGGTGCGGTGCTGCCCCGCGATGGCCTCCCGGATCGAGGCGAGCTGGGCGGCTGGCAGCGTCGGCCGGTAGGTGATCCAGATGGCGCCGTGCTCGAGGGAGTGCACCGCGTTCTCTGCCGGCACGGGTGTGGCGTACACGCCGCAGTTCTGCCATGCGGGCGCGTGAGGACCCCCGACCGGCGGCGTCTGTGGGTAGGCGACGCCACCGGCCACGTGATCACGGGCCAGGCCCGTGTAGGTCTGCAGGCCGGACAGGGCAACCTTGCCCTGTGTGGACGATCCCGCCCCGCTGCGGGACACGGCCCATACCGAGCCTCCGACCAGCGCGGCGGCGACCACCACCGACGCGGACACGGTGATCGCCGTGCGTCGCCGCTCGCTTCGTCCTTGCTGAACCCGCACCGCCTCGAGCCGGGTGCGCCGCGCGTTGTCGGGTCGTCCCTGCTTGCTCATGCTTCTCCTTGTTCCCTGCTCCCTCGATGATCGGCCGGCAGCGACCGGGTGTCACCGACTTCCCCTGCCGCCCGCCGCTCACTGGTGCGGGGAGGCCCCGGTGGCAAGACCGCTATCGAGAACCCTCCGGGCTTCGGCGTACTGCTCGGGGTCGATCTCCCCGGCGGCGAAGCGACGGTCCAGGACCTGCCGCGGGACATCCACGGACAGCGTGGGCTCGTTGCCGCCCCGGGTCAGCCGGGCGACCCCCCAGATCCCGAGGGCGATCAAGCCGCCCCACACGAGCAGCATCATCACCATGCCGAGGCCGCTGCCCCACCCCCAGCCGTTTCCGTACCAACCCATCACAGCGCACCCCTTCGTGTCGTTCCCTGGCTGCTCCTTGCTGCCCAGCCTGGCCCTCGCACATGGAGATCAGGCAGTGCAAGCCATGAAGGAACGGTCAAGGTGCGGCCTGGGCCCGTGGTCTTCATCGAACCTTCACCGAAGGTCCGGGGTTCGCATCGGGTGGGCCAGCGAGCCTGGGATCGACGCCGGTCCGGCGTCCCGCCCCGCTGGGCGGACACTCGGCGACAGGGGAGCACCGTGGAGCAGGAGAGCTCGGTGCCGGCGCAGCCGAGGGTCAGCCGGCGTCAGGTCCTGACCGGCCTGCTGGGGATCGGGGTCGTGGCGGGTCTGTCCGCCTGCGGTCTGCGCCCGGGACCGTCCCCGGTCGGTGCCGGCGCGGTGGCGGCCGCGGAGTCCGCGCGGCCCACCACAGGCCGGGTCCGAGCCTTCCGACTGTCAGCACGTCCCGTGCAGGTGGACCTCGGCGGCCGGGTGGTCCCGACGTGGGCCTATGGGGACACGGTGCCTGGCACGGCGCTACGGGTGAGCGCAGGTGATCGGGTCCAGGTGGCGTTCCGCAACGACCTGCCCGCCGCGACGAGCGTGCACTGGCACGGGCTGTCGATCCGCAACGACATGGACGGCGTACCCGGGCTGACGACGCCCGAGGTGCCGGCGGGTGGCTCGTTCGACTTCGACTTCGTCGTCCCGGACCCCGGGACGCACTGGTTCCACCCGCACACCGGCCTGCAGCTCGACCGCGGCCTGTACGCGCCGTTCATCGTGGACGACCTGGGCGACCCGGGAGCCTACGACGCCGAATGGATCGTGGTGCTGGACGACTGGACCGACGGGGTCGGTGCCAGCCCCGAGCAGATCTACGCCGACCTCATCGCCGCCGGCGGTTCCGGTGGCTCCGGCGGTTCCGGCGGTTCCGGTGGGGACATGGGCGGGATGGGCATGGGTGGCATGGACGGTGGGGACGTCACCTACCCGCTGTTCCTGGTGAACGGTCGGGTTCCCTCAGACCCGGACGTGCTCGCCGCCAAGCCGTACCCGC
>JAJYSQ010000209.1 GCA_021793495.1 Actinomycetes bacterium | reverse complement strand
TCCGCCCAGGCGCGCCGAGACTTGGCCGCCCGGCTCGTCGAGCTGCGCCCCAGCCTGCCCGCGGCCGTGGGACGCCCCGCACGCTCCGGGCACCCGAGACGATCCGGTGCTCGAGACCAGGACGGTGCGGACCGCGAGCTCGCCGCTGGGCGCCGCTCGGTACGGACGCACCCCTGCCACGTCTGCCCGGACCGGGACGAGCACGCCCGCTGGGCCGAGCGGTACGACCACCTGCGAGGCGAGTCCGACCAGCTGGCACAGCGGGTCGAGCGCCGTACGAACACCGTGGCCCGACAGTTCGACCGGGTGGCGGCGGTGCTCGATCAGCTCGGGTACCTCGAGGCCGACCGGGTCACCGAGCAGGGACGGATGCTGGCCCGTCTCTACAGCGAGCTGGACCTGGTGGCGGCCGAGTGCCTGCGCACCGGGGTGTTCGACGATCTTCCTCCCGCGCACCTGGCGGCCTGCGCGTCCGTGCTCGCGTTCGAGACCCGTCGCCTCGACGACGCCGAGTCTCCACGCCTTCCGCCGGAGCCGTCACCCACGGCCCTCGAGCAGGTGCGCCGTACCTGGGTTCGGCTCACCCAGGTCGAGCACGAGCATGGCCTGTCCTTCCTGCGCGAACCGGACCTCGGCTTCGCCTGGGGGTCCTACCGTTGGGCATCCGGGGCGGACCTGGCGACGGTCCTGTCCGGCACCGGGCTGTCTGCCGGGGACTTCGTCCGCTCCACCCGCTCGCTGGTCGACCTGCTCGGCCAGCTGGCCGAGGCCGCCGGGGAGCGCTCGCCGGTCGGCCGGTCGGCACGGGAAGCGGTTCGCGGGCTGCGCCGTGGCGTGGTTGCGGCCGGCAGTGTCAGCTAGATCCACGCTTCGCCTCACCCTCGATGTCACCGTCATCCTCCACGACGCCGACTCGTCCTTGGGCTCAGCCTGGGCTCAGCCACCTGCCTCTACCCTGCCTCTACCCTGCGGAGCAAGCGCTCGACCCTGGCAGCGCGGAGCCAGAGCCGTACGAGGTGTGCCGAAGGAGGGAGGCCGTAGGTGCGCGTCCTGGTCGTCGAGGACGAGCGGAAGCTCGCTGTCACGGTGGCCCGCGGGCTCGCCGCCGAGGGGTTCGCCGTCGACCTCGCCCATGATGGCCAGGACGGGTTGTGGCGTGCCACGGAGCACCCCTACGACGTGGTGGTGCTCGACATCATGCTTCCGGTGATCAACGGGTACGAGGTGTGCCGGCGGATGCGCGCGGCCGGGGTGTGGACGCCCGTGCTGATGCTCACCGCGAAGGATGGCGAGCACGACGAGGCCGACGCACTCGACCTCGGCGCGGACGACTACCTGACCAAGCCGTTCTCCTTCGTGGTGCTGGTCGCGAGGCTACGGGCTCTGCTACGCCGTGGAGCACCCGAGCGCCCGGCGGACCTGGTCGTCGGCGATCTGGTCCTGGACCCGGCGGCACACCGGGTGTCCCGCGGCGGGACCGAGGTCCGCCTGACTGCCCGCGAGTTCTCCCTGCTGGAGTACCTGATGCGCCACGCTGGGGACGTCCGCAGCAAGCTGGACATCCTCGACCACGTCTGGGATACCTACTATGAGGGAGACCCGAACATCGTCGAGGTGTACATCGGCTACCTGCGCCGCAAGATCGACGAGCCGTTCCAACGGGTCAGCATCGAGACCGTGCGCGGTGCCGGGTACCGCGTGGCCACGCCGCGACGAGTGTCGCCGGACGCGGATGTGTGAGGGCGGTGTCCGCCGGGGTGACGTCCGGTGCCGTGACGTCCTGGTGGCGACGGCGATCTCTGCGCGCTCGACTGACCGCCGCGGCCACGCTGGTCCTCGCACTGGGCATGGTGGGCGCGGGCTCGCTGCTCGTGGTCCAGGTCGAGACGGCGCTGCTGCACGGACTGGATGACACCGCGCGCGCCCAGGCACAGGCCACGGTCGCAGCGCTCGCGGCGGACCCGACCATGACCGTGCTGCCTCGGGCCACGGTAGGTCCGGCGGTGGTCCAGGTCGTCGATGCCGCAGGACGGGTCGTGGCCTCCTCGCTCGATCTGCAGGGCAACGAGCGGCTCTTCACGTTCGCTCCCGGTCCTGCCGGTTCCACCCCGGTGGCTCGGACGGTCCACGCCGCCACCGAGGACCGGGCGTTCCGCGCGGTGGCCGTCGGTTTCGGCGCGGGCGGGCGGACGTTCACCGTCTATGCCGGCATGCCGCAGTCCGAGGTGGACCACACCGTGGCCGAGCTCGTCACCTCGTTGGTGGTCGGGCTGCCGGTGCTCATCGTCGCCCTCGGCGGTGTCGGCTGGGTGCTGGTCGGCCGCGCGCTTCGCCCGGTCGAGGCGCTGCGCCGCCAGGCGGCAGAGATCACCGCGACCGACCTGCACCGGCGTCTGGCGCTGCCGGAGGCTCACGATGAGATCCACCGGTTGGGATCGACCCTCAACGACCTGCTGGTACGGCTGGACTCCGCAACCACGCGTCAGCGGCAGTTCGTGGCCGATGCCGCGCACGAGCTGCGTAGCCCCCTGGCGACGATCCGGACCCAGCTCGAGGTGGCGCTGATCCACCCGGAAGACCCGAATGTCGACGGGCTGCCCACGCACCGGGTCACCGAGCTGCTGGACGACGTGGACCGCTTGACCCTTCTCGTTGACGACCTGGTCCGCCTGGCGAGGCTGGACGCGTCCCCGCGGTGGCACCGCGACGACCTCGACCTCGACGAGCTGGTTCGAGCCGAGGTGCGCCGGGCCCGCACCGGGGCGCGCGTCACGATCATGGCGGACCGGGTGGTCCCGACCCAGGTGGTCGGGGACGGTGAGAGCCTGGTCCGCGTGGTCCGCAACCTGTTGGACAACTCCGTGCGCCACGCCCGTTCCGTCGTACGGGTCAGCCTGGGCCCCCAGGCCGGGTACGCAACGCTCCTGGTGGAGGACGACGGTGCCGGCATACCCCTCCAGGAGCGCCAGCGGGTGTTCGAACGGTTCACCCGGCTGGACGAGGCCCGAGCCCGGGACGCGGGGGGGGTCCGGCCTGGGCCTGGCGATCGTGGTCGACGTGGTCGCCGCGCACGGTGGGGATGTCGCCGTCCTCGACCCGGAGCCGGGTCGAGGGCCCGATTCCGCGTTCGGCTCCCGCTATCGGTCTGATTTGTACTATATGCATGTCTGATCTCACCGAGTCGACACCGGTGGTCGACCATCGCTTTGCCGCGGCATGGCTCTGCGGAACGCGAGCCTCGCTAACGTTAACGCCGGGTTGCGACCAGGGGTTGCGGGGACCGTGACAGACGATGGGGAGTGCAACGATGGCCGCAGTGCTGGTGGCCGACGACGAGGTCGGGATCGTCCGGTTCGTCTCTCGGGCACTGTCGCGTGAGGGGATCGTCGTCGACACCGCCCCCGACGGGACGGCCGCCTTGGCCGCGGCTCGGCACGGTCGGCACCGGGTGGTCGTGCTGGATCTGCGCATGCCCGGCCTGGACGGCGCCCAGGTTCTCGCCGAGCTCGTGCGTGAACGACCGGAGCAACGGGTCATCATGCTGTCGGCCATCGACGACGTACCGACCAAGGTGCGCTGCCTCAGCCTGGGAGCGGTCGACTACCTGCCGAAGCCCTTCGCGGTCGCCGAGCTCGTGGCCCGGGTGCAGGTCCAGCTGCGCACCGACACCATGGCGGTCACGGATCGCACGTTGCGCAGCGGGCAGCTCTGCCTGGACCTGCGACGCCGGGTGGTCGAGGATGGTGGCCGTGCCGCATCGCTGTCCCAGCGGGAGTTCCTGCTGCTGCAGTACCTGATGGGCCACATCGACGAGGTCTGCTCCCGGGAGGAGCTGCTGGCCGAGGTCTGGGGGTACTCGTTCGACCCGGGGAGCAACGTGGTCGATGTCTATATCCGCCGCCTCCGGGCAAAGTTGTCGGCTGCCCAGATAGAGACCGTGCGCAATGTCGGCTACGTCCTACTCGCCTCCTGACGCCGTCGCCCTCACGGCGGCCACACGTGGGGGTCGGCTTGGTCCGCTCGAGCTGGGGTGGACCCTGTTCGCCGCGGTGGGCATCGCGGCGATGGTGCGCTACCCGCAGGCCGAGACCGTCCCGTTCTACCTCGTCTGGGTCAGCTTCAGCCTGGTGTACGGCTACCGCATGTGGCCCTGGCGTCCCACGCTGGCCGTGCTCGGGGTGGTGGTCGTGGCCATGAGCTGGGTGCTGGTCCACCCGGTCGAGAACGGGGTGCTCAACCGCCAGGAGATCTTCGAGGTCCCGCTCATGGCGACAATGTTCCTGGTCATGGTGTGGCACACCCGGCGCCGCGCCGAGGCCGAGTCGACCACCCGACGGCTGCTGGCTCGTGAGCGGGACTTCCTGCGTGACGCCTCCCACGAGCTGCGCACCCCGCTGGCCATCGCCCGCGGGCACCTCGACCTGATCCACTCCGGGTTGGACGACCCGGTCTCCCGCGCGGACGCCGAGACCACGATCGCCCAGATCGACCGGATGGCGCGGATCACCGATCGGTTGCTCACCATGGCACGCCTGGAGCGCGCCGGATCCTTGCACCGGGTCCCGGTCGACCTCGCCGACCTGCTGTCCGCCGTCGCCAACGGTTGGTCACGCATCGCCGACCGGCGTTGGGTGGTCGACGTCTGTGCGC